>CASDVX010000098.1 GCA_949284545.1 uncultured Eubacteriales bacterium | reverse complement strand
TCTATTATCCGAGCCACCACCAGCGGGACGATAAGCTCAAGGCAGGCCTCCAGCAGCTTGAAAAGCGGGCTGAGAACCGTCTCCTTCCGGTATCCTTTGAGATATGCAAACAGTTTCCTCATGTTTTTCCTTTCCCGGCGCTTTACACCCGGTTTGACTGTTTATTGCCGCATGCGGACGCCGTTTCTGCGTCCGCGGGGTTTCCCGTTTATTTTACCACATTTTTTACTCTTAATAAAGCATTTTTTCCGCCATACGGACCCGGCGGCTGACAAAAACGCATAAAGCCGCACGGAACGCCGGCGAGCGATTTCCCTCGCCGGTATCTCCGTGCGGCTGTTTGCCGGCGGCTGTTTGCCGTTTGATTATCTGTTCTTTACGTTCTTGATCTTGTCAAAAAAGGCTTTAGCCTTGCTGTAATGCCTGTCGTCAAAGGTCTGGCGGTCAAATTCCCTCAGCAGCTTTTTCTGCTCTTCGGAAAGGTGCTTGGGCACCTCCACCGCCACGCGCAGGATATAATCTCCCCTGCCTCTGCCGTTAAGATAGGGGATGCCCTTGCCCTTTATGCGGAACGAATCCCCCGTCTGCGTGCCTTCCGGGATGTTGTAGTCCTGTTTCCCGTCAAGGGTAGGGATGCTGAGCCTTGCCCCCAGGGCAGCCTGCGTGAAGGATATGGGGTACTCGCAGACCACGTCGTTGCCCTGACGCTCGAAGAACGGGTGCGGTCTCACTCCCACGGTGATATGTACGTCACCGTTCTGGCCGCCTCTTACGCCGCAGTCTCCCTGTCCTCTTACGGCCAGCGTCTGCCCGTCGGCTATGCCCGCCGGGATTGCCACTTCTATCGTCCTGTTTACCCTTACTCTTCCCTTGCCGGAACACTCCCGGCAGGGGTTCTTTATTATTTTACCCGTGCCGCCGCACTGCCTGCACACCGTAACGTTCTGCACGACTCCGAAGGGTGTGCGCTGCTGCACTCTCACCTGACCGGTGCCCGAACAGGCCGAGCAGGTTTCCGGCGTGCTCCCCTTCGCCGCCCCGGTGCCCGAACAGGCCGAGCAGTTCTCCACGCGGCTGATGCGCACGGAGGATTTCACGCCGAAGGCGGCCTCCTCAAAGGAAATGTTCACTCCCGCCTCAACGTCGCCGCCCCTTACGGGTCCGTTGGCGCTGCGTCTGCGGGAACCACCCATGCCGAAATCTCCGAAAATGGAGCCGAAAATGTCCCCCAAGTCGAAGTCCATGTTGCCGCTCCAGCTGCCGTAACCCCCGGTGCCTCCTCCGGCGCCGCCGGCTCCGAAGTTGGGATCCACACCCGCAAATCCGAACTGGTCGTACCTCGCCCGCTTGTCCTTGTCGGACAGCACTTCATAGGCCTCGTTTATTTCCTTGAATTTTTCCTCCGCCGCTTTATCTCCGGGGTTCATGTCGGGATGGTATTTTTTTGCGCCGACCCTGAACGCCTTTTTGATCTCGTCGTCGGAAGCTCCCTTTTCAAGGCCGAGCACTGCATAATAATCGCGTTTTTCACTCAAAAAGCATCACTCCGTCAAAACCGCTTTTGCGGGCAACGGCCCGCGCCGTTCCCCGCAAAAGTCCCTCCCGGTCTGCCGCCGGGCATCAGTTGTCGTTTTTCACGTTGAAATCTGCGTCGTAATATTCGCCGTTGCTGCCGTTGTCGGTTCCTCCGGCTCCCGCTCCGGGATTACCCGCTCCTCCGTTGCCGGGCTGCTGGTATATCTTGGACGAGACATCGTAAAATGCCTTGGTGAGTTCCTCCTGCTTGGCCTTGATCTCCTCAACGGAGCTGCCCTTCTGGGCTTCCTTCAGAGCGTCTATCTTGGACTGCAGATTGCTCTTGTCCTCGGATGACAGCTTGTCGCCCAGATCCGCTATGGTCTTTTCGGACTGATAAATGCTCTGGTCGGCCGCGTTCCTCGCCTCGATCTCCTCACGGCGCTTCTTGTCTTCCTCGGCGTACTTCTCGGCATCCTTGACCGCCTTCTCGATATCGTCCTTGCTCATGTTCGTGGAGGAGGTGATGGTTATCTTCTGTTCCTTGCCCGTGCCCATATCCTTTGCGGACACGTTCACTATACCGTTTGCGTCTATATCGAAGGTGACCTCTATCTGAGGCACTCCTCTGGGCGCCGCGGGGATGCCGTCAAGATGAAACATTCCCAGACTCTTGTTGTCCCTCGCCATCTCACGCTCGCCCTGGAGCACGTTGACCTCCACGGACGTCTGTCCGTCGGCAGCGGTGGAGAATATCTGGCTCTTCTTGGTGGGTATGGTGGTGTTCCTTTCGATTATCCTCGTGCACACGCCGCCCATGGTCTCAATACCCAGTGACAGCGGGGTCACGTCCAGAAGGAGCAACCCCTTCACGTCGCCGCCGAGAACGCCGCCCTGTATGGCTGCGCCCAGCGCCACGCACTCGTCCGGGTTGATGCCCTTGTGAGGCTCCTTGCCGATAAAGTTCTTGACCGCTTCCTGCACGGCGGGGATACGTGTGGAACCGCCCACAAGAAGCACCTTGTCTATTTTATCCACGGTAAGGCCGCTGTCGCTCATAGCCTGACGCACCGGCTTCATGGTAGCGTCCACCAGGTCGGCGGTAAGCTCGTTAAACTTCGCTCTGGTGAGAGTGACGTCAAGATGCTTCGGGCCTGTGGCGTCCGCCGTAATAAACGGCAGGTTGATGGCCGTGCTGGTCATGCCGGAAAGTTCTATCTTCGCTTTCTCCGCGGCCTCCTTGAGCCTCTGCATCGCCATTCTGTCGCCGGAAAGATCTATACCCTGGTCCTTCTTGAATTCCGCCACAAGGTAGTCCATTATGCGCTTATCGAAATCATCGCCGCCCAGTCTGCCGTTGCCGCTGGTGGCGAGAACCTCAAACACGCCGTCGCCTATCTCAAGTATGGACACGTCGAACGTGCCGCCGCCCAGATCGTAGACCATTATTTTCTGGTCGGATTCCTTATCAAGTCCGTAAGCAAACGCCGCTGCCGTAGGTTCGTTTATTATACGCTTTACATCAAGACCGGCTATTTTGCCTGCGTCCTTGGTGGCCTGCCTCTGGCTGTCGCCAAAGTAAGCCGGTACGGTTATGACCGCTTCGGTGACCTTCTCTCCCAGATACGCTTCCGCGTCGGCCTTGAGCTTCGAAAGTATCATTGCCGATATTTCCTGCGGCGTGAAGGACTGATTGTCTATCTTTACCTTGTAGTCGCTCCCCATCTCACGCTTTATGGATATGACCGTACGTTCGGGGTTTGCTACCGCCTGACGCTTCGCCACCTGGCCTACCATTCTTTCCCCTGTTTTCGCGTTGAAAGCCACCACGGAAGGCGTCGTCCTCGCTCCTTCCGCATTGGGGATAACCACAGGTTCCCCGCCTTCCATAACGGCAACGCAAGAATTAGTGGTTCCCAAGTCTATGCCTATAATCTTTCCCATACCTGTTTCCTCCTGAAAGCTAAGTTGATTTTTAACTGTTTATGCTTTTTTATACCTCAGTTATGACTGTACCGCGCTAGTTCGCCACTTTTACCATCGAGTGTCTGAGAACTCTGTCTCCCATCCTGTATCCTGCGGCGAAAACCTCCACTATCTCGCCTTCTCCCTTCGTTTCGTCCTCCGCGTGCATTACTGCATTGTGCAGGTTCGGGTCAAAGGGTATATCCGTGGGGATCTCCGTCACGCCGAGAGCCGCGAGAGTATCCGACAGCTGTTTTGCAATCAGCTTTATGCCCTTGTGCACCGGGTCGTTCTCGTCGTCGGCCACGGACAGCGCCATTTTTATGCTGTCCGCCACGGTCAGGAATTTTTCAACGGCTTCCGCTTTCCCGTCCGCCCGCTTTCTGCTCATCTCATCGGATGTGCGCTTGCGGTAATTATCATACTCCGCGGCGGTCCGCAGAAGCAGCTCGTGTTCCTGCTTTTTCTGCGCTTCAAGCTCCTCCGCTTTCGTCTGGAGCTCTTTTATCTTTTCGGAAAGCTCTTCTCCTCCGGTCTGAACGCTCTCCGGATTTTCCGGAGCGCTCTGCGCGTTTTCACAGGCAGCCGGCGCCTTGCTCTTTCCGTCTTTTTCCTTCGTCATGCTATCACTCTCCCGAGTATTAATTTAATAAATCAACGGGTCGTCCCACCTACGCAAGCATTGATCCGAGACGCCGGGCGAAGTAGTCCGTAAACGGCAGCAGCTTTGAATAGTCCGTACGGCGCGCGGTAACGATTCCGACGGCACCGGCCCTCATGCCTCTGCACTCATACGGCGCGAGAACGAAGCTCACGCAGGCAAGCTCGTTTCTCCCGGTCTCGGTCCCCATTATCACTCGGGGGTTTTCAGCCGCCGCAAGCAGGGTTTTGAGCTGGTCGCCCTCGCTCAGCGCCCGTATCGCCGCCGTGGCCTTTTCCGCTCCCACCGCGCTTATAAGATGGTTCTGTCCCGTAAAATAGGTTTCCTGTACGCTTACCTCTCCTATAAGCTCGGCCATCGCTTCAAGCACCGGCGTGAACAGTCTCGCGTAGCCCCCCGTGGCCTGTGCTATTATGGAATAGTCCCAATGGGAAATATGCGCCGGGAGCTTGTTCGTCAACTGCCCGTTCGCCGCCTGAAGAAACCTGTAAAGCATCGCCGTGCTGACCGGCTCCTCGGTAGCAGCTATCCGGCTCTTTATGAGCCCGCTGGAAGTGAGCACAGCCGCCACGCCGCTGCTCGGCGACATGGGAAAATACTCCACCCTCCGTATAGTAGCCCCGATATCCGGCGACAGCGCCACCGCCGCCGAACCGGTGACGGATGCCAGCGCGCCGCAGGCCTTGCTCACGTATTCCTCCATGCTCCCCGCCTTTATGGACGAAAGTCTTTCGTTCGCAAGACTCCTTTCAGCCGGTGTGAGCGCCCTGCTGTGCATAAGGTTGTCTATATAAAACCTGTACCCGTTTACCGTGGGAATCCTTCCGGCGGACGTATGCGGCTGTTCGAGAAAGCCCATTCTGTCCAGCTCGCTGAGCTCGTTTCGCACGGTGGCGGACGAAACCGCGTTGTGAAGTATCTCCGTGAGCGTACGCGAGCCTATCGCCTCCGCGCTTGCGATGTAGTTTTCTACGACTAGGGATAACAGTAGGCGCTGACGCTCGCTCATGCTCTCACGAAATCCACTTTTGCTCACGTCTTTGCCTCCCTCCTTTTAGCACTCTCGATTGACGAGTGCTAATTTCTGAGATAAAGATATCATGCTTCCCGCCTCTTGTCAAGGGTGTTAATACTTTTTTTACATTTTTGTTCTGCTGTTTGCAGAAAAATGCCGCACGTTCTGTTTGCCGGCGTTTCGCCTGAGAGCCGCTTCCGGTTCTGCGGCGTCCCTTTGCCCGTTCCGGCGCCGGCCTTTGACGGCGTTTTGATTGACAACCTGATTAATAAATGTTAATATGTCCGTGAACAATCTATATCGGCAAGGAGGTCAGCACCATGTCAGGTAAAGTAAAACGTGCCCTGTCGGTTTTTTCCGCAGCCGCAGTCGTACTGTCAGTCTCTCTCATATGCGCCTGTGAAAAAAAGCAAGTCTTTCCGAATGAACCCATCACACTTCCCCTGGAAAACACGTACACCCTAAGTTACTGGATGAATCTGGACAGCAATTACATGAACGACTACTCCGGCTATTCCCAGCATCCGTATTACAATTGGTTAGAGGAACAGACAAATATACATATTGATTTCTACACCCCCACGTCGGCCTCCGGCGAGATATCCGATCTCCGCACCGAATGGGTGCAGATGATCGCGTCCGGTTCCATGACGGACATGGTGGAGCATTATTACTTCTTCCCCGATCTGGAAGGGGCTACCATCGATTCCGCGGAAGAAGAGGAGCTGTACTATACTCTCAACGAGTACATAGATGTCCAGATGCCCAATTTTCAGGCGTTGATGGCTCAGTACAGCGTGATAAGCAAGCTTATTTACACCCCTTACGGAAATATAATGTACATCCCGAAGCTCACCGGCGTAGAGGATGAGAACAAAGACGCGCCCATAACTCAGGGACTGGCTATAAGAAAAGATATGCTCGAGGAGCTTCAGTTGGACGTCCCGGAGACAATAGGAGATTGGGAAGAGACCCTCACTGCTCTGAAAGTCTCTCTCGGAGTGGAAAATCCTCTTATGTTAGGCGAGATGAGGCTTGATGCCGCTCTCACCGGAGACCCGTTCCTCTCCGCATACGGCGTTTCCTATAAATTCTTTATAGATGAAGACACCGGTAAGCTCGACTACGGCTGTATAACCGAAGAAATGTACGAATATGTATCGCTGTTAAACAGGTGGATAACGGAAGGCATAGCCGATATGGGTACCGCTGTCACCGAAGAGCATATGCTTTCAAACGATACGGCGGCATTTTACATCACCGTAAACCAAATGATAGATTTTAATTCCCGCAGCACCGTTCCGAATTATGAGCTCACGGCGTGTCCGTATCCCGTGCTTAACGAAGGAGACTTCATAACCGTCTACGATACGTACATGCCCATAGGCAATCAGGAGGTAAACGCCACCTACATAACCATGAACTGCGATTCCCCCGCCCTGGCGGCGAAGTGGCTCGACCAGCTTTTCACCGAAGAAAGTTTTATGCGCGCTTCCTACGGTGAGGAGGGCGTGGATTACAATATCGACGCCGAAGGGAACATCAGCTTCACTTCAAATGTCACGGGGCACGAAAAGGGTGCGGTATCAGGCCTGTACAGCCGCTGTCTTCCCACGGCTATGTACTGTGACCGAGACGTGCTTGTGGATCTCATTTATTCGGATGAGCAGCGCGAGGCGGTGGAGACATGGTCCGACGTCTCCCGGGAACGCTCGGTCATAAGGACAACGAGCATGAATATGACTGCAGAAGAGCAGGATACCATGTCCCATTTCGGCAACTTCTGGTCAATCCAGACTACATCGCTGAAGGCTTTTATGTCGGGGACCAAAGACCTTTCCGAGTGGGACGATTATGTCAGGCAGATGAACGAGGCAGGCTTGCAGGAATATATCGCAATAGAGCAGAGCGCCTGGGACAGGTACCTTGCAGGGTGATTTTATCCGGGCGTGTTATGCGCATATGTGCTCTCCCGTGCGAGCACAAGTTCCGTCAATCTGACGGATACGGCGGCGTGCTGAGGCGCGCCGCCGTTTTTGCGTCTTTGCGGCGGTCCGAAAGGGCATAAAGGGGTAGGACCGGCTGAGTTTACCGTGACTGTCCGCCGGGTGGTGCGGCTGACATGTCTGCGCGTACGACGGTTTTGGAACCGCTGCGGTCCGTGCCGGCATCGCGCCGTGTTCTCCGGGCGGAAGATATAAGAACACAAAAAGGAGAGAGACGCTCGTTCTCTCTCCTTTTTCTGTTCATTGCCGGCGCTCCGGCCTTATTTAAATTCGAGCGTGCCCAGGTCCACCGTGGGGACCATGTCATCCGAGCCGGGGGTATATGCTCCCGTGAAAAACGATACCGTGATTATGTCCGAGGTCTCGAACTGAACAATATCCGCAGCCGGCGCAAAATATTCCTTTTTCATGTAAACGACCTCCTAATCATTCCAGCCTAAAGACAACGTTTATTTCGTCGCCTTCCTTAACGTTTTGAAACAGCACGCCCGTGACGTAATCTCCGCCGTGGCCGCCTTCAATATCGGCTGACGTGATACGCAGGCTTCCCAGAGATATCATTCCCCAAGCGTCGGTCACTGTCACCGTCCCGGTGGCGGTTTTGCCGTCTCTCTTTACGGTATACACGGCCTTCACCGTCTTGCCGGCACCTGCGGCCTTTGTAATGTTAGTCGCCACAAACACGTTGCCGTTTGTGCTGTCGGTGAATTTCTTCGTACCTGTTAGGCAGTTGCCGTTTCCCGAGTCGCAGTAAGCTTCAACCTCACGCAGCTTGTACCAGCCGCCGGCGTTGGAGGTTATTTTGAGAGCAGTGACGTTTTCGACCTTGCCGAAGGTCAATGTGTACACGCTTACGGAGCCTCCGAGATCGTAGGAGAACTCCACGTCGCCCGGGGCACTGCACAGTGTCGTCCATGACAGCGCGGCGTAATCGTCAAGTCCCGTGCAGCCCGACACGTCCGCCGTGGTGTATTCCACAGTGAACTGGTACCCTGTGCTCTCCGTGTACATTACCAGCTTATCCATGTCGGAAGCCTGAGTGGGTTTGATATAAACCGTGGCGCCCTGAGCGCTGTCCTGGTTCGGCTGGTAATTGTTGGCGTCATTCGCCCACACGCCGTCCGTAAGGGTCAGATAGTTTATGTCGCCGCAATATGCGCTGAGGTTGCCGTCGTCGTAGAACATGACGCCGTTTTTCAGCTTGTTTGCTCCCACGTCGGAGGCCGATTCAAGCCCGGATAGGGCTTTCACCAATTCGCCGGCCACCGCGTCCAGCGCTTCCTGAGTGGGGTATGCCTCCACGCTGCCTACCATGCTGTTAGTGCATTCCTCTATCGCGGACGCCAAAACGCCGCGTGCGTCTTCAAGAGCCTGCCACGACACATCCGTATAACCGAACACGTTGCCCGCAGTCCCGAACGCTCTGTCCGCCGCCGCCTTTGCTTTTTCCAAACGGCTCGTGTTATAGGGTTCGCCGGTGAAATTATATATCTCTATCTCCCATACCGAAAGGGTTCTGTTTCCAGTCTGAGCGTTTATTCCCACAATCTTGACGGCTTTGGCCGTAACAGGCTCTTCCAGCCTTATAACGTCCGTGCTGTTGTTGCCTTCGTCGGAACGCACGGGAGTGAATGAAAGCTCGGTCCACGTGTTGCCCTCGCCCTCGCTCCAGAACTGCTGCCCTGCCGCAACGCCTCCTGCCGCTTCGGGCTCGGTCAGCTGCTCGCCGTTAAACTCGTCATTGGTGTAGTAAATCTTGTATCCGTCCGTTGTAGGCTTTGAAGCCTCCCACATAACGGAAATGTAATTGAACGTCTGCGAGCTTTCCCAGAATACGCCGATATACGGAGCGTCAGTCTCGGTGCCGTTCATTTCCTTATCGCCCTGCCAGCGGGAATTTCCCTCCGCTCCTTTTCCGTCAATAACCTTGTACGGAAGAAATGCGTCCTGCGGATCGCTCGTGAACATCGGATATGTGTTGTTTACAGAATCCGCGAAAGCGGTGCCGTCCAGCGCGATATTTCCGTTCTCCGCAAAAGCCGCAGATGCGCCGAAGCACGAAAGCGCCAGCGAGAGTACACAAAGCAGGCTGATGCCCCTCCGTATTTTTCTATCCATCGTTATCATTCCTTTCTGACCGGGCACGGACAATATTACAGTAGAAATATATCATATCCGTAATAAAATATCAATATGAAATTATTATCATTTTGAAATTTCGTTCTTCTGCAGTTAAAAAACATTCTTGCAGTAAAACCGTATCCGGGTTGTCCGGGCGGGCAAAAAAAGGGCGGTGGGGCGCGGACTGCGGGTCAATGTGGGCAGCGGCGCGGGCGGCAGGGGCGAAACGGCGGCGTATGCCGCGGACAGCGGGACGAGGGCAGGCGGGACGTGCGCGGTCTTGCTCTATCAAATCGTCCGATGCGCAGGGGTGTGTGAACACCGGCAGAAGTGAAACAAAGTGGCAAAAACGGGCGTGGAAAAGCGTGCGGGGCGGCGGGAACAGGTTATGCGGGATTATAAGAGCTGCGGGAAAGCCGGTGGTCGGCGGGATATGAGCGGGCACGGCCCGCTCCGGCAAAGTGTCCGGTGCGCAGGGGTGTGTGATGCTGTAAAAACAAAGGACGTAGCCGAAAGCTCCGTCCTTTGGTAATCTTAAAAATCACTGCTTTTTGGGTATCCTCAGCGCGGTGCGCGCCTGCTTCACCTCATTGAGGGAACCGCTGAGGCACTCTTCGGTGTTTTTCAGCACCGTCTCCGCAAAGTCCGTGGCGGCGCGGCGCATCTCCCTGGACTTTGTCTGCGCCTGTTCCATTATCTCCGAGGCGCGCAGCGTGGCCTGACGGTGTATCTCGTCCTGAGCCACCATAGCTCTCGCCCGTTCCTCCGCCGTGTGTATGATGTGTTCCGCCTCGGCTTTCGCTTTGGCGATAATGTCGCTCCTGTCGGCTACTATCAGCTTTGCCTGACGTATCTCGGTGGGCATGTGAAGGCGTATGTCCTCGAGAAGCTCTTTCACTTTTGCGGAATCCACCGCCACCTTCCCGCCGGACAGCGGAATTGACCAGCCCTGATCGATCATGTCACCCAAAACATCGAGATAATCTTCCATGTTCATACGCAGCGTTCCTTCCTGTAATATTTTATATTTTCGAAAATCCGTTCTTCGTTACCGCAGCGGTCACTTCATCGAGTATCTGC
>CASDVX010000097.1 GCA_949284545.1 uncultured Eubacteriales bacterium | reverse complement strand
TTGTTATCGCCGTCAGTTCATGAACGCGTTTACGGGCTCGTTGTTTATCACCTTTATAAGGTCGTTTTCCAGCTTGTCCACTCTGGTCTTGGGCACGGTGAAGTAGCCCTCGCCGTTGACCTCCGCGGCGTACTGTCTCATGGAATATTCCCTGAATGCTACCACGTCGTCATCCTTGTTTATCTCGTCCTGATAAACGAAACGCACCGATATGCGGGTGGCCGCGTCCTCCTCGGCATAGCCGGTGCCTATCCTGCCCGTACCGATTATGACCTGATAGAAATTTTTGAAGTTGTCCACGTCAAGCTGTTTTTCCCTTTCCCCGTCCATATACGCGGCCGCGACTATGCTGCCGTCGCCCGGGGTGAGGCGGAACTCGTATTCCTTCCCCTTGCACGTCACTATGACCTTGTCCACATATTTTATAAGCGGCGTGAGGAACGTTGAACCCGCCATATTGTTTATGTTCCAGTCAAAGAAGGAATAGACCCCCTCTCCAAAGCTCATCACTATGCGGGAATCCTCTTCCTTGATGTACATGTTCCCGTCCTCGTCCGGCTCGCTTATTATGAATTTGTATTTTGTCACGGGGTTGGTGTTTTCCGCGCCCTCCTCCGCGTCGTCGTCAAGGGGTTTCTGATAGGTGAATTCAAGGGTGTATCTGGGGGAGTCCAGCCCGTAGGCGGAAAGGTCGTCCCCGTTGTCCACCAATGCCACGGCCGATTCAGCGGAAAATTTGCAGAGCTGTGTAAGGCCCTCGTCAAGAAGCTCAATATTCACCGACATCTCCAGCGGCTTTTTTATGCAGTATGTGGAGGACACCGCAAGCGCGGTCTTTGAGTCGGGATCCACCTTGCCGATCGTCACGGGCATATCTTCTTCCGAGTCCGTAAAAACAAGGTTGTCTATCCCGGTGCGCCTGTCCTCGGTGCAGTAGAAAAGCGTGGTATTTATAAAGGCGACGTGCCCCTTTACGAAATATGTGGTCATCCCCTGCGAAACCACGTAGACCTTGCCGTCGGCTTCCCGCAGGACGTAAAAGGCCCCGTCCTCGTCGGTGCCGCCTACGGACAGCGTTTCCGTGCCGTCGGTGAAATTTATCACGGCGCCGGCTATCGGATCGCTGAGCCCGTATTCCTCCAGCTCCTCCTCCGTGGGGGATTCGCTGGCTATATACGCGTAGGGATACGCCGCCAGCCTTTCAATCAATGTTTCCATCATGGAATCGTAAACGGTTATCCCGTCCAGCTCGTCGATGACGTAGGACATTCCGTCCTGGCTCACGTGATACGTGCCCGCATTCTGACTGTTTATCTCCGCGGAAACCAGGTCCGTCTCCTCATACTCGTACATATACGTCACGGGAGTGGACACTGTCTCGGAAGAACTCGTCCCCCCTGTCGAAGACGACACGTCGCCGCCTTCCCCCTCTTCGGACGGGAAAAGGGCCAGAACAACCGCGTAAGAACCCGCAAGCAGTATCAGCGCCGCAAGGCAGAACGCCAGAGTACGTACGGTCTTGCTCATAAATGCCTCCTTCTGATGAACACAAACAGAGCCGCCGCCACCGCCGCCAGGGGCAGTACGCCGAGAAATACCGTGAGAAGTATATATGTCTGGGTCGAGGTCATGTTCAGAGTGGCCACGGTGACGTCCACCGCGTTGACCACCACGCCCACGTCGCGCTGGGCCTGATAGTTGAGTATCTCAATAAACGTCTGGTCGTTTGCAAAAATGCTGTCGGTGAGCATCGCCGGGTCGATAAACGATCCGGACGCGCACACGAACACCGATGACATGGTCTCCTCGTTGTTTATTATGCGCTTCTTTACCGACATTGTGCCTATTATCTGCTCGCCCTTCTCGTCATCCTCCCCCGGGTCCGAGGTGGACGTCTGCATGACCCCGGCGGTGGAAAAGGATTTTATGGCCTCGTAAACCGTTATCCCGTACACTCCGCCCGTCTCTTCTTCCTCGTCGTAGGCGTACCCGTCGACTATGGAAAGAGGACGTGAAAGCGGCGCACAGATGTTGAGCCGGCCGTTGGTGAGATCGTCGTAAAGGTCGTCGGATATGACCTTCTCGCCGTCATGAATCTGGGAGGAAAGATATACCCTCGGGACCGTGTCGCTTAACAGGTAGTTACGCTCCGTGTCGTACACTATGCCGTCCTCAATGCGGACTCCCCATTCCTCCAGAAACGCTTCAAGGTTCGGAAGGTGCGGAGTGTCCGGGTCATAGAAGACCATGAGGCCCTTGCCCATCTTTTCCGCGTTTTCAAGGTATATGTCCAGCATGGACAGCTCCTCTTCCGAAAAATCGTATCTGGGGCAGTATATCACCAGCACGGATATGGCCGCCAGCTGTTCCCTCGCCGTAAGCTCGTTTTCGCCGTCCCCGGTTTCGTCTTCGTCCCCGGCCGCGGCTTTTTCTCCTTCGTCCCTGTCAAGCGACGCCAGCATGGCAAGGTTGACCGTGGACAGGGTGTAGATGTTGCTCTCTATGAGGGAGCTGGTTTCCTCTCCTACCTCAGCCTCACCGTGGCCTACGGTAAAGGCTACGTTGGTGCTTCCCGACTGGTTGAGGTACATTATCGCCGAAGTCAACTTGTTCTCCACCGTAGAGATATCGTAGGTGTAGTTCTGGTACGACGTAGTGGAAAAGCAGTCGTCAAGTGAAAAACGGCGGTAATTGGTTATCTTTCCCTCCTCCGGCTGCTCGCGGGATATCACAAGGATATCTCCCACATCAAGGGAAAGGTAGGAGAACTGCCCCTTGAAGTCCGCGTCGTTGACTATGTCCGAGTCATAGGTCACCGAGATGTTTCCGTTGGAATTAAGCTCGTACTGGTCCAGGAGATATTTCACCTGCTTGTCCCGCGCCTCGCTGCTCTCGGTGAAGTAGACCTCGTCCAGCATGACGTATATGTCCGCGCCGGTCTCAAGGTTCGCGAGATAATTTTTCGTGGTGTCCGTCATGGAGAAAATCTTTTCCCCGGTCACGTCCACCCTGAGGTTGAATCTCTCCACCAGCACCGTGCATATGAGGTTGACAAGTATCACGGCCGCAACAAAGGCGGCGGTTATGGCGGTGGACAGCGCTCCGAATTTAAGCCTTTTCCTGTCTAACGCGGGCTTTTTCATATCATCGACCGTTCCTTTCAAATGAGAACTCTTTGCAACGCCGCAGTCCCCTGCCGCGGGTGCGCGCCCGTCCGGGCCGCATTGCGGGCGTCCCTCCCGGCGCGGTTTTCGGGCGCCGTCTTTTATTTCCACCGGCGCTTTTCCAGCGAACGCACCGTGAGGAACGTGAATATCACCGCTATGCTGATGTAATAAAGCACGTCGCTGAAATTGAACATCCCCACCGAAAAATCATTGTAGCGGGAAAATACCGACAGCGCCAGCACCGCGTTCGCTATCCATTCCACGGGTATGACAAGCGCAACGGATTCCATCAGCACGGTGACGAGCGCCACCGCAAAGGTGAGGACCGCAGCCACCACCTGGCTCTCGGTAAGGTTGGATATGAACATCCCCACGGCCACCATGGCCGCGCCCACCAGCATCATGCCGAATACGTTGGACGCCACCACCAGCCCGTCCACGTCAGCCGCCGTGGCAAGAGTGAGGGCATATACCACCGTCACGGACGCCGCTATCCCGTACACCGTAAGTGCCGCGAAAAATTTCCCCAGCGTTATCCGCGTCAGCCCCACCGGCGCGGTGAGAAGCGCCTGATCCGTTTTGTTGCGCTTTTCGTCCGACCATGTGCGCATGGTCAGCATGGGTATGACGAAAATCACTATCTCCTGATATTGGGAAAAAAATCCCCTCATATCCGCCGTCCCGGCGAGAATGTTGGAGGAGAGGAAAAACACGCCTGACAGAAAAAACACCACGGCTATGAAAACAAAGCCTATGGGAGACGAGAAATATCCTCTAAGCTCCTTTTTATATACGGCGCCCATGAGCCCCACCAGACCTTTCCGAAAGAAAGTATTTTTGTTTGCGCGTATGCCGCAGAATTCCCTTTTTGCGCTTATACCATGCAGGGCAAAGTCACTTTTTCTTTTTCGCCCGTTCCGCCTTCGCTGCCCGTTTCGCGGCTTTCGTGCCCTCGCTTACGTCGTCCAGCGTACCGCCGGAGGCGCTGCCCCTGCTTTTGAGCCTGCGCACCTTTTTCTGAGCCTGCGCCGGTATATCCTCCTCCGGGCCCGTGAGCTTCATAAATAT
This sequence comes from uncultured Eubacteriales bacterium, assembly GCA_949284545.1. Taxonomy (GTDB): domain Bacteria; phylum Bacillota; class Clostridia; order Oscillospirales; family CAJFTT01; genus CASDVX01. The sequence goes on along the minus strand of CASDVX010000097.1, from coordinate 17,478 downwards.
GTCCTCAAGGTCAAGCTCCGTGTTCTTTATGCCCAGAAGCGGCCAGCCGTTCTCCGCGCATACCCTGAATATGGGGATGCGCATATCGGCTCCCGCCGCCGATTCCACGTTTATGTCCACCGAACCCTTTTCCTTTATGCCCAGAAGCTCGCATTTCTTGACCCCGTCCAGCGCGCGCATGGCCCTGTAAACGCCGTCCGCCGGACCGGCTACTCTCACTGTGAGCCTGTTGTCCCCGTACAGCTTCACCGACAGGCTGTCCGGCGTGTCGTCCGCCACTATCTTCCCGTCGTTTATCACCAGTATCCTCTCGCATACCGCCTGTACCTCGGACAGAATATGGGTGGAAAATATCACCGTATGCTTTTCGCCCAGCCTGCGTATAAGGTTGCGTATCTCTATTATCTGCCTCGGGTCCAGACCCACGGTAGGCTCGTCCAGTATGAGGACCTCCGGATTCCCCACCAGCGCCTGGGCAAGCCCCACGCGCTGCTGGTACCCCTTGGAAAGGTGCTTTATCACCCTCCCGTATACGTGCTCTATCCCCACAAGCTCGCATATTTCCTTTATGTGATCATACCTCTTGAGCGTGCAGCCCTTGAGCTCGTAAATAAAATCAAGGTACTCCTCCACCGTCATATCCGGATAAAGCGGCGGCTTTTCGGGAAGATACCCTATCTTTGACTTTGCCAGCTCAGGCTGGGCAAGGATATCGTACCCTGATATGGTGATACTCCCCGACGTGGACGACAGATACCCCGTCAGCATGTTCATGGTCGTCGTCTTCCCCGCTCCGTTGGGGCCGAGAAAGCCCAGAACCTCGCCGTCATGCACGGTGAAGCTTATGTCGTTGACGGCTGCCTTGCCGCCGAAACGTTTTACCAGGTTCTTTACTTCGATCATTCGAGTGACCGTCCTTTCCCACAGGCGCTGAGTAATAGTATGATATCAGATGCTCGCGTTCAAGTTGTAAAATATCTGTAAACGCAGGAACAAAACCTTATACGCCTTATTCCTCCGGACGAACGGTTATCCCCAGTTCCTCAAGCTGAATTTCCGACACGGGCGCCGGGCAGGACGACATCACTTCGCCGGCGTTCTGGACTTTCGGGAAGCATATCACGTCCCTGAGGCTGTCCGCCCCGCACAGGATCATGGCAAGCCTGTCCAACCCTATCCCCGCCCCGCCGTGAGGCGGCGCTCCGTATTTGTAAGCTTCCACAAGGAAGCCGAACTTGTTTTCTATCTCCTCTTTTCCCAGCCCCAGAAGGTCAAACATCTTCTCCTGCAGCGCCGGGTCGTTTATGCGTATGGAGCCCGAACAAAGCTCCACGCCGTTTACCACCAGGTCGTAGCATTTCGCTCTGACCTTGCCCGGCTGCGTTTCGAGATAGGGCAGGCATTCCTCCAGCGGCATGGTGAACGGGTGATGCATGGCGTCCCAGCCGCCGGTTTCCGGATTGTACTCGAAAAACGGGAATTCCACTATCCACAGAAAATCGAACCTGTTTTCGTCCGTGAGCCCCAGCTTCTTCCCCAGCATGAGACGAAGCGCGCCAAGGGTGGGAAGTGTCACTCCGTCGGCATCCGCCACTATCAGCGCCACGTCCCCGCGCTTCATTGAAAGCCTGCCCGTTATCCCTTCGAGCTCCCCTTCCCCGAGAAATTTCCCGAAGGAGCAGGACGGCGCCTCGTCTACCCAGCGTATGTACGCGAGCCCCTTGGCCCCTATGCCTTTGGCGTGCTCGGTGAGCCGGTCTATTTCCTTGCGGGTGAGGACGTCCGCCGCGTTTTCGGCAACTATCGCCCGGACGCTCCCTCCGGACGCGGCGGCGGATGAAAATACGCCGAACCCGCTGTCCTTTACAAGATCGGTGATGTTGGTTATCTCCATGCCGAACCGGGTGTCCGGCTTGTCCGACCCGTACCTGTCCATCGCCTCCGCGTAGGTGAGGCGGGGAAGCTTACCCGTTATCTCCCTGCCCATAACGTCCTTCATGAGCCTTACGATAAAGCCCTCCAGCATATCCATCACGTCGTCGGTGTCCACAAAGCTCATTTCAAGGTCTATCTGGGTAAATTCCGGCTGCCTGTCCGCCCTGAGGTCCTCGTCCCTGAAGCAGCGGGCAAGCTGGATATATCTGTCAAAGCCTGACAGCATCAGAAGCTGCTTGTATATCTGGGGCGACTGGGGGAGCGCGTAGAAGCAGCCCCTGTGCACACGGCTGGGAACGATGTAGTCCCGCGCACCCTCCGGTGTGGATTTTATCAGCATGGGAGTTTCCAGTTCGTAAAAGCCGTTTTCATAAAAATATTCTCTTGCGGTGCGTGCTATTTTGTGCCGCATGAGCATATTCGCCTGAAGGGACGGCCGGCGAAGGTCAAGATAACGGTACTTGAGGGCCAGTTCTTCCCTGACTTTGCGTCCGTCTCCTATTTCAAAGGGCGGAGTCTGGGCTTCGGACAGTATGCGCAGTTCCCGCACGGCTATCTCCACCGCTCCGGTAGCCATTTTGTCGTTTACGTTGCCGTCCCTGCGCCGTACTTCGCCCACGGCCGCAAGAACGTATTCGCTTCGCACCGACGCGGCCTTGCGGAAAGTCTCCTCCTGCGTATCCCCGCCGAAAGCGAGCTGCACTATTCCCGTCCTGTCCCGCAGGTCGATGAATATGAGCCCTCCGAGATCTCTCTGCCTCTGGCACCAGCCGAATACCGTTACTTCCTCTCCGATGTTCGCTTCTCCCAGCTCCCCGCAGTAGCAACTCCGGCGAAGCCCTTTTATGGTTTCGTTCATTTACAATCCGTCCCTTCGGAAAAAATCATATGTTCTGTAAGCCGCACGGCCGGTTAAATGAGGAGCGGACGTATTTCCGCCGCCAGATATAGCGAACCGCACACCACCGTCGGCCCGGCGTTGCTCTTTGCCTCCGCCGCCGCCTCTTTCACGTCCATGGGTGTCACCTTTTCCGGCGCACCGGGAACCGCCCTTATTATGTCCGCAAGCTCTGAAGCCTCCATCGCCCGGGGCGAGTCCGGCGTTACGGTGATTATCCTTTCAAAGCACGCCGCCACCTTTCCCGCGCTTCCTCTGACGTCCTTGTCCCTGAGCATCCCTATTACCAGCAGGCTCCCTTTTTTCGGCTTTCCCCCGGGAGCGATGAACCTTTCTACCGTGTCAAACAGTTTTTCAAGGCCGTCCGGGTTATGGCTCCCGTCAAGTATGAGGGGGGGCTCTGACCTGAGAAGCTCCTGACGCGCCGGCATGGACGCGGACTCAAGTCCCTGTATGAAGCTGTCGTTGTGTATCCTCATTTCTCTCCGGTCCCTGAGCACAAAGGCCGCGGTGAGCGCGGTGAGGCAGTTGTTTATCTGGTGCCTGCCCGCAAACGGCACCCGTATGCGCTTGCCGAAATATTCTATATCGCTGCCCGTGAGGTCTTCGGATATGACCCGCAGGTGCCCTTCCTCCGGCACCGCCAGCGGCGACGATTTTTCCGTGCAGGCGTCAAATATCACGTCCATTGCCTCCGTCTCCTGCCCGAAACAGGTGACGACGGGACAGCCTTCCTTTATTATGCCGCATTTTTCACCGGCTATTTTCGCGAGAGTGTCCCCAAGAATATCCGTATGATCCAGCCCTATGGAGGTTATCACCGAGCATAGCGGCTCCTTTATGACGTTGGTGGCGTCAAGCCTGCCTCCAAGCCCCGTCTCGATCACGCATACGTCCGTACCGCGTTCGGCGAAGCTGAAAAAGGCCAGCGCCGTGATAAACTCGAATTCCGTGACCTCGCCGAACCGCTCGGATATGCTCTCCGCATACGGTCTGAGTATAGACGCCGTCCTCGCCAGATCCTCCCGCGAGATCATTTCCGGCTTTTCCCCGTAGGACACCGTCTGTATCCTTTCGCGAAAATCCAGCACGTACGGGGACGTGTAAAGTCCTACGGTGTATCCCGCGCCCGCGAGTCCGCAGGCGAGCATGGTGCTGGTGCTTCCCTTACCGTTTGTCCCCGCCACATGCACGCAGCTCAGCGCGTCCTGCGGGTCCCCGATAAGCCCGAGAAGGGCTCTTATCCTCTCAAGCCCCGGCTTCATGCCGAAACGGGAAAGAGAGTGTATGTATGAAAGCGTTTCCTTGTAAGTCATGGTCTCCGCCGGCTCGAAACGCCCGTCCCGCACCGTGACCGCAGGCGCGCCCGAGGGCGACGTCGGTTTTTGCGGTGACGTGGGTGACGTTGACGGCCCCGGCTGCGAAAATACCGCGGTTTCAGGCTTCACGGCAGACCCGGTCGGCTCCGCGGTTTCAGGCTTCACGGCATGCTCCGCCTCTTCCGTCATTCGCCCTCCCCCGCTTTCTTTACCGCTTCCACGGCGCACCAGCCGCGGTCCCTGAATATGCCTGTGACGCTCAGTCCGGCGTTTTTTACCGCCGCTGCCACCTCGTCCTCACGGGAATCGATTATGCCCGAAAACACCGCCGCGGCACCGTCCTCCATGAGATCGGGAAGAGACGGCAGCAGCCTTTTTATCACGTCCGCAACTATGTTTGCCGCCACGAGAGAGAACCTTCCGGATACCTTTTCCGTAAGATCCCCGCACAAAAATTCCACCTTGTCCTCCACCCCGTTGAGCGCGGCGTTTTCCTTCGCCACCCTTACGGCCACCGGGTCTATATCCACTCCCACGGCTCTTTTCGCCCCCAGAATGACGCAGGCTATGGACAGTATGCCGCTTCCGCAGCCCACGTCCAGCACGGACGGGCAGCCCTCCGCGTATTTCTCCAGCACCGTGAGGCACAGCCTCGTGGTCTCGTGGCTCCCCGTGCCGAACGCCGCCCCGGGGTCCAGCTTGAGTATCTTTCGTCCGTGGGCACGATGATCCGGCTTTTCCCATTCCGGAAGTATGTAGAGCTTCTCCCCCACGGGAGAAGGCTTGTAAAAACGACGCCAGCCGTTGGCCCAATCCTCCTCACGCACGGTCTCCTCATCTATCATAAAGCTGATCCCCGCTGCGTCCAGCTGCGCCGACAGCTCTTCTTTTACCTTGGATGGGTCCTCCTTTTCCGGAGAAACGTATATATGTATCACGCTGTGCTCTCTGTCGGAGAAAACAAGCTTTTCGTCTATCAGGTCTATGTGCGCTATTTCCTCCACCTGTTCCTCCAGGCGGGAATAGTCCTCCGTGTACAGCCCCCCGTCGGCAAACAGCGACGCCACGGCCTCCGCCGCCTCGGTCTCCTCCGACGGCACCGTCACTTTTATCTCACACCAATCCACCTTATCAGCTCCTTTTAAGGAAGTCCGCATAAATTCGGCAAATATAAACTCTCAGTAAATCAACTGTTGATTAATCCACATTTTCAACAGAGTTTTCAACAGTCAAACTGCGTTTCCCGGCGGTTTTACACCGGTTTTGTCCCAAAATCCCCGCCTGATGGGAGGTAAACTTAACGTATTATGTTGAAAACTGCTCCGCCGCGGCTATAAAATCACGCTGCTTCACATGAACCGGCCTTCCGACAGCTCCTCCAGGGATATCTCCGTCACAGACCCGTCCTTCATATTCTTTACCGCCGCACGTCCCGTTTCCAGCTCGTTGTCCCCCAGGACGGCGGTGAATTCCGCTCCTATCCTGTCGGCGTACTTCATCTGGGCTTTAAGAGACCGTCCGCACACGTCGCATTCGCAGCTTATCCCCTTTTTTCTCAGGGCCGCAACCGCTTTCGCGGCGGCAAGCTCCGCCCTTTCTCCGGCGGACGCTATGTAAATACTGCACCCTGCCGGGGAAAAGCCGTCGAAAAATCCCGTCTCCGTGAGCAGAAGTATCAGCCGCTCAAGCCCCATCGCAAAGCCGAGGGCCGGTATGTCCGGTCCGCCCAGCTCCTTCACCAGCGGGTCATATCTTCCTCCGCCCAGCACCGTTCCCTGCGCTCCCAGCCTGTCCGTGACAAACTCGAAGACCGTGCGGTTATAGTAATCAAGGCCTCTGACTATGCCGGGATCCACCGTGTATTCTATGCCCAGGCCGTCAAGCCTTTTTTTCACGTCCTCAAAATGCGCCGCGCAGTCTTCACACAGATAGTCCGGCAGACGGGGCGCTCCCTCCGCCAGCGCGGAACACACCGGCGATTTGCAGTCGAGTATCCGCATGGGGTTTCGCTCCAGTCTGTCAAGGCAGGTGGGGCAAAGCTCCTCCCTGTGGAGGGAAAAATATTCCCTGAGCGCCTGATTGTACTTCGCCCTGCATTCCCTGCAGCCGATGGAATTTATTTTAAGCGACACGCTGCCGCTGAGCCCGAAGGCCGAAAAAATCGAGCTTGCCACGGAAATCACTTCCGCGTCCGCCGCGGCTCCCGCGGCTCCGAAAAATTCCACCCCGTACTGATGAAATTCCCTGAGCCTGCCCGCCTGGGGCTTCTCATATCTGAAACACGAGATCATGTAAAACATCTTCACCGGCAAGGGGGCGTTGAAAAGCCCGTTTTGTATGAACGCCCTCACCGCGCCGGCCGTTCCCTCCGGGCGCAGGGTGACGCTCCTCCCCCCCTTATCGTTAAAAGTGTACATCTCCTTCTGCACCACATCGGTGGTGTCGCCCACGCCGCGCATGAAAAGCTCAGTGTGCTCGAATACCGGCGTGCGTATCTCCTTTATCCCGGCCGCGTCGGATACCCGGCGAAGCACCTCTTCCGCCTTTCTCCATTTCCATGAATCCTCAGGCACCACGTCCGCCGTGCCCCTGGGATTTACCGTTATTACAGCCATTTAAGCGCCTCCCGTCTTGTACAAAGCAAACATCGTCACGGAAAAAGAGCCGGTAAAAACCGGTTCCGTTTTCCGAAAATACACTTTTACTCCGTTTTAATCGGATGACGGAGTATTCCTCCCCCGTCAGTCTTTCCTCCGGCCGGACAGCCTGCTCCTTATCAGATAAGTTGATGCCCGCCCGCGTACGCACGCCAATCCAGGTCCCCTCTGTCCAGAGCCATTATCAGCACCTCAGCGGTGGCGATGTTGGTGGCAAAGGGCACGTGGTAGCTGTCGCACAGGCGGAGCAGTTCCGCATCGCTTGGCTCGCTGGGCTTGGCGTTGAGCTGGTCCCTGAAAAATATCAGCACGTCTATCTCTCCGCACTGTATCCGCGCGGCTATCTGCTCGGCCCCGCCCTGAGCGCCGGGAAGAAGCCTTATCACCGGTATCCCGGCGACCTCCTCCACTACGCGTCCCGTTGTGCCGGTGGCGTATATCTTATGCTTGGAAAGCACGTTGCTGTACGCAGTGCAGAACTGCGCGGCAAGCTGTTTTTTTGAATCATGCGCTATTATCGCTACGTTGAGTGAAACCATTTCCTTAACACCTCCGTATCCGGAATTATCCGGACAGTATGTATCCCGCCGGCGGCCGTCACATCTTTGTGAGCGGCACGTTTTCTCCCGACACCCTTTTTGCCAGGGCTGCGGCGCATTTCCCGAAAAGGCTGTCCGGAGCGAACTCAAGGGCGCCGTCCCCGGTTCCCAGGGCTATCTCCTCGTCATACGGGAGCAGCCCTATCAGCCTCAGCTCCGCCCCGTCTATGACCGAATCCAGCATGGGGAGCCGACCGCTGCGTATCAGCGCCGGTCTCACCGAATTTATCACCAACCTCACGGACAGCACTCCCGCGTCACGGAGGGTCTTTCCCGCCGCAAGCGCCCCGTTCACCCCGGGTCTCGTACTGTCGGACACCACCAGCGCGCAGGTGGCCGCCGAAGACACCCTCCTCAGCCCCCCGCCTATTCCCGCGGGCGCGTCTATGAAAATCACGTCGTACCGGCTGCGAAGCCCGTTTACCATGGCGGCGAAGGATGCCGGGTCACATCCGTCCGTCCACTTTCCCGGCGCCGCAAGAAGGTCCGGCCCTCCCTCGCGGGCGACCACGGCCTCCTCGGCCGGCAGGCCTTCCAGCACGTCGCCCCAGTCGTATACTCCGGCTCCGCAAAGCCCCAGAAGTATGTCCTGGCTTCCCAGCCCCGTATCCCCGTCTATCACGAGCACCTTTTTACCCCGCTCGGACAGGATGACGGACAGCGCCGCCGTGACCGTGGATTTCCCCACTCCTCCTTTGCCGGAGGCAACAAGCACCACACGTCCCATGACTTTTCACCCGCCTTTGCTCAGCAAAGTCCTTTCCCGCTGATCTTATTTTTACCCTGTTTTGCCCGAAAAAACAAAACGCGGATCGCCGCCGCCGTTTTGCCGGCGCCGCTCTCCGCAAAAGCAATCATCTCATCGGCGTTTGCCGCCGGATTCCGCCTGCCTCCCGGCGGACGTCCCGACAGGAGGGCGAAGACCGGCGTGAACCCATCAAACAGTATACTTCATGCTTTGCCGAGTGTAAATAGTATGATAAATAAAAATTTTTTCGTATTTGAAAAAATTTTTATTTATTGTTGTTTTGAACTCTTTTTGTTGTTTTTCTCAGAGTATTCCTCCGGCGCCCGTATTCTGCCCCGTTTTTCACTCGGCACGTACGTCGCAGTCCGGGGGACTGCTCGCGCCGCGCACCGGTGGGAGCCGCTCACATCACGGACCCGGAGGGGAAAAACTCGTCCGCGCTGTCCTTCGCCCTGAAAAACTCGTCCATCATCTGCCTCGCAAGAGGCGCGCACCTGCTTCCGCTGCCCGCGTGCTCCAAGGCTATGGAAAGGGCGGCTTCCGGACTTTCGTAGGGGGCAAAGCATATGAACATACCGTTATCGGACCCGCCGGGAAGCTGGACCGTGCCCGTCTTGCCTGCGGCGATGTAGTCCGCGTCCACAAAGTAGGTGTAGTAACTGGCGAGGCGCTTGTTTATGCCGGAATACATCCCCTCCGAAATTATCGCCATATTTTCAGCCGACGCATTTATTTTTCCCAGAACCTGAGGCTCGTTTTCCACAAGCGTTTCGGAAAAGTCCTCGGACATGACGGCTCTTATAAGGGTGGAGCGGTATCTTGTACCCCCGTTTGCTATGGAAGCGGTGTAAGCTGACAGCTGAAGGGGGGTCGCCTGTGTGTCCGCCTGACCTATGGCGGTCATAAGCAGGTTGCTCCGGGACACGGTTCCCGCCGCTTCCGCTATCTCCACTCCCGTAGTCTGGCCGAAGCCGAAGCTTTCGGCCGCCTGTCCGATGCTGTCTATACCCGCGGATATGCCCACGTTGTAAAAAAACACGTTGCAGCTCTTGGCAATGGCGGTCACCACGCTTATTGTGCCGTGATAGCCGGTGCAGCTGTAGCTTCTGCCCATATACGTTATGGTACGGCGGCAGGTGTGTGTGGACGTCTTTGTTATCACGCCGCTTTCAAGACCGGCTATGGCTGTCACCGGCTTGAACACGGAGCCCGGCGGATAGAGTCCGCTCATGGCCCTGTTGAAAAGCGGGTTGTCCTCGGCCGACAGAAGCTGCGAGTAGTCCTCGTAATAGGACGCAAGGTCATAGGATGGGTAGTTGACCGCAACTATCACCTCGCCGGTGTTCGGGTCGGTGAGCACCATGCTGCCCGCGGAACAATCGTAGCCGTTGCCGCTCTCTCCCGCGTCTTCCGCTATTTCCTCTATACGGGCCTTGAGGAGCCTTCCGGCGGTGCGCTGCAGCTCTATGTCCATGGCAATCACCACGGTGGCCCCCGGTACGGGTTCCTTTGTCACCTTGGATTCTATCACCTGTCCCCGGGAATTGAGGGTGACCTGCATTTCGCCGGCTTCTCCCCTGAGATATTCCTCCATGCTCTTTTCAAGTCCGAATTTCCCCACGTAGTCGGTAGCTGAGTATCCCTTTTCCCCGAGCTGTTCAAGCTCGTCTTCGTCTATTATCCCGACTATCCCCACCACATCCGGCGCGGCGTCGCTGTAATAATACTCTCTCACGGCTCTCGTGACTATGTCGCAGCCGGACAGCACCGACGAGTTTTCCTTCACGGCGGTGACCGCGCCCACGCCTATGTCCTGGGCGAAAATGTACGGCGTCTGCGCGCCTGCTCCGCGCAGCTCCATGGTATACCTGACCCCGCACACCTTTCGCGCCTGCTCCTCAGTGAACGAGTCGGGTATCCCGTACCGCTCCTTGAGCAGGGACATGACCACGTTTGCCGAATCCGGGGCCTTGTCCAGCCCTAAAACGCTCTTCATCCTGATCCTTGCCGCATCGCTGCCGCTGAAGGAATAGGGAAAGCGCTCACTTACCGGCAGCTCATCAAAATATTCCTCTCCCTCGTCCTCGATCATGTTGATAAGCCGCAGGATTATGTCGTTTCGTTCCTCCGCAGGCATGAACACCGTGTCAAGCTGCACGCAGTATACCGTGCGGTTGACTGCCAGCGCTCTCCCGTACCTGTCGAGTATCTCCCCTCTGGGCGCTTCTATGGGGATGGTCTTCACCGTCGTCCTCTGGGCGATGGCCAGATATTTTTCCCCGTTTACGAGCTGAAAGTTCATAAGTCTCAGCACCAGGCCCGCTGTTATGGCAAGGAGCAATATCACCGCGACGATACATCTTCTTCTGGAAACAGCCACGATTTTGTTCTGTTCCAATGTTTTCGCTCCTTTCCCGCGTCCTTTTCCGCGCACATCCCCGTTACATCAGCCGTCCGCTCTTCATGCTGCCGTACTTTCTGCTCAGCGCCGCCGTGAGCAGGTATACCGGCACGGACAGCAGGACGGCAAACAGCACCTGCAGGAAAACGCGGTAAACAAGTTCCCCTCCGTGCCACAGAAAATACATGAAAAACCATTTCACAAAAAAGAAAAACACGCCTGCCGCAAGAGTAAATGCCGTGGCGGTAAGCGCCGTGCGCCTGAAATAGGTCACGGCAAGTCCCGCCGCCGCACCCGCAACCAAGAGCAGCAGGGACGAAAAGCCGAACACGTTAAGGGAATAATCCATGAGCATCCCCGCAGCCACGCCGAACCCGGCACCCATATACGGGCCCTCGCACATGCCCACCGCCACGGTAAACGGGACCAGCACCGACGGTACCGTTCCCATTATCCGCGGGAAAAACGCGCTCTCCGCTATGTAAAGAAGTATCAGGGCGACGGTGAGGGAAACCACTCTGGAATATTTAGACCGGTTCGACATAAAGCACCCCGTTTCCTTTCCGTGTTTCCTTTCCGTACGTCCCACGCGCGCAGCCGTGCTCCGTCTGCGGCTTTACCTCGTATGACGCGCTCAGTCCCTTATTCCCCCGAATCTCCTCTGCCCGTGAATTCCGTTATGACGAACACGTCCTTTACCTCGTTTACGTCCGCCGCGGGCCTTACCACGGCCTCGGACGAGAGGCCGTCGTCAGCCTGGCTCACTGATTCCACCTCGCCTATTATGAGGCCTTCGGGATAATACCCGCTCAGTCCCGACGTTATCACTATCTCTCCCCGGGATACTCCCGATTCAGCCGGAAGGTAAGATACTCTGCAAAGGCCTTTTTCAGACAGTTCAGCCGTGCATTCCGTGACCCCCACTTCACGGGACGAGGAAAGCCTCGCGCCTACGTTTGTGGTGATGTCAAGTATGGTTGTCACTGTACACCACGTTGCCCCCACCTTCGTCACATGCCCTATGAGGAAGCTGTCTTTCGTTATGACAGGATCTCCCACTTTTACACCGTCTATGCTCCCTTTGTCAAGCCCCAGGGTATTGCTCCACGGCTCGTTCCCTCTGGATATCACCGACGCGAACGCGAATTCCATCTCCTCGTTGGCTTCCTGAAGGTTGACAAGCTCCTTGAGCTGCTCGTTTTCCCTCTTCATCTCCTCGTAGTCCACGAGCTGACCCATGAGCTCGGCGTTTTTGTCCTCAAGCTCCTGAAGCTGACGCTGAAGCTCCGTGCCGCTCTCAAGGCTGTTTCCTATGCCGGAAAAAAAGTCCCCGACAGCGCCGGTGACCGTCCTCACCGGGGTCACCAGCACTCCGATTATCCCATCCACCGTCCCCGCTGCGCCGTTGCGAAGTATGGATCCGATTATCATCCCGAACAGAAGCACGAACACCGCCGCAAGGACCTTGAACCCGCGGCTGCGAAAGAAATCCGACACGGTAACTCTCCTTTCCGGCAAAAGACGGCGGCGGTATTATTCCGCCGTCAGCAGCACTTTCCCGTACGCCGCTATGTTGGCAAGCGTTTTACCCGTCCCGTTTACCACGCAGTTAAGAGGATCCGGCGCTATTTTTACCGGTATGCCCGTCTCACGGTTTATCAGTCTGTCCAGCCCGCGCAGCAGGGCGCCGCCGCCCGCCAGAGTTATGCCGTTATCTATGATGTCCGCCGAAAGCTCCGGCGGCGTTTTCTCAAGGGTGGAGTGGACAGCATCAACTATCTGGAAAAGGCTGTCCCCGATTGCTTCTCTCACGTCGGACGGTTCCACCGTTATTTTTGCCGGCAATCCGTCGATAAGGTTGCGGCCGTGGACCTGGATGGGCTTTTCTCCCTCGTACGGGCAGGCCGAGCCTATCTCTATCTTTATTTCCTCTGCCGTGCGGTCGCCGATAAGCACGTTGAATTTTTTCTTTATGAAAGATACTATCGCCGCGTCAAGGGCGTCGCCCGCCACGCGCTCGCTCTTTGAAGTGACTATGCCGCCCATGCTTATGACGGCCACCTCGCTGGTGCCTCCGCCGATGTCCACTATCATGCTGCCCGTGGGTTCCAGCACGGGCAGTCCCGCGCCTATGGCGGCAGCCATCGGTTCCTCCATGATATATACTTCCCGCGCCCCCGCGCTCTTGGCGGCGTTGTCCACAGCTCTCCTTTCAACCTCCGTGACTCCCCACGGAATGCAGATTATCACTCTCACCTTTCCCATGGCGTTGCCCCGCACCTTCTTTATGAATTTGCGGAGCATTTCGCTGGTTATTCCGTAATCCGCTATGACCCCGTCCCTCAGCGGGCGCATGGCGCGCACGTTTCCCGACGTGCGGCCTATCATTTCCTTAGCTTCATGTCCCACCGCGAGTATCTCGTCCGTGCGCTCGTTGTACGCCACCACAGACGGCTCGTTGAGAACTATTCCCTTTCCTTTCATGCAGATGAGCGTATTCGCCGTGCCCAGATCGATTCCGATGTCTTTTGCAAACATTTGTTATACCTCCGATGGAAACTTAATTTTTAGTCAAGTCGTTATTTTCAAAAGGGACAAACCCGAATTCCCTCAGAGCCGCCGCGGTCTGCGCCAGCGGAAGCCCCATTACGGACGTGTAGTCGCCCCTTATGCCCTTTACGAATATTCCGCCCGCTCCCTGTATTCCGTACGCCCCGGCCTTGTCCGCGGGTTCCCCCGTGGCCGCGTAGGAGACTGCCTCTGCTTCGCTGAGAGGAAGAAAATCCACCTGTGTGCCGTTTACGAAGGATACCGTTTTTTCCCCGTTTGTCACGCACACCCCGGTAAACACGGTATGCGTCCTCCCTGAAAGGCGCATGAGCATCCTCACCGCGTCGTCCTCGCCGGCGGGCTTGCCGAGAATGTCTCCGTCAAGCACCACCGCTGTGTCCGCGGATATCACCACGTCCCCGCTTCCCCGGCGCTTTGCCGACACGGCCTCCGCCTTCCCTTTCGCCGCCGCCAAAACGTATTCCTCCGGCGTTTTCCCCGCGGCGCAGGTCTCATCAAATCCCGACGTTTCGGTCTCAAACCGTATCCCCAGGCGCGAGAGCAGCTCCGCTCTCCTTGGGGACGCCGACGCAAGCACGTACATGAAATCCATCTCCCGTTTAAGTACCCGGCAGCGGCGTTCTGCCGCGCTCCGGCTTTCCCTCCGGTCCTCCCGGCACCGGGACCCGGCGGTTCAGACATCCGCGGTCCCTCTGTAGTAAAGTCCTCTTGTGAATTTGCCGTCAAAGGGAGTTCCGGAAATGAACATTTCCATCACCTCGCCCGCCCTGGCGGCGGATTCTCCGGTGAAATAAATCAAAAATCCCTTTGCTCCGGCATTTATGATGTCCCGCTTTTTGTCTCCCATGTAGAGAGGGCGGCTGTTGAGTATCTCGCCGTACCCTTTTCTGCACACCACCGGGAATTTTTCCCCTTTTCTGTCGGTGATATCTCCTCCGTGCCCGCGGGAAACGCAGTCCGCGCAGCCCCTCGCGCCCGACATGGGGCAATTCCTCACAAGCATCACCGGCAGTCTCCCGTAGGCGAAAGCCCTGACACCGCAGGGAGCATTCGCCGTAAGCCCTCTGAGCCCTGTCGCGGAAAGCTCCGCCGAAGCGGTCACCTCGCGCAGACCCGCGCGCATAAAAAACGCAGCGGCGCCCGGATTAGACACGTTCAGCCCGAAGCCGCCCGCAAGCTCCATTCCCGCGCTCTTCGCCACCGGGATGTGCCCTATGTTCCCGCACACCGCCCTCGTGACGCCGTACTCGCGCAGCGCCGCAAGACGCCTGTATTCCCTCTCCTCGTCCCGCTCACCGAACATCAGTCGAGGCAGCTCCGCACTCACAGAGTACCCCATGGAAGCAAGCCTTTCCGCAGTTTCACGTTCCGCTTCCGCCGCTGCCGACGGGACGGTCACCGCCGCTCCCTCCGGCAGAAAATCCGGAAGGCGCGAGAAGCTCTCCGCCCTTATCTCGTATTCCGGCACGGCCTTTACTATGCGCGCCGGCAGGCACGGCTCCGGTTCGGACGACGGGCGCTCCGTGCGGGGCGAGCCCGCCTTCAGGCTTTTTGCCCTGAGCTCCGCCAGCTTTTCAAACGCCTCACGTCTCATGGAATTCACCGCGGACACCGGCAGAAAAAGGTCCGGCGGGACCTTCGCGCTGACGTTTCGCACAAAGTACCCCGTCCCGCCCGTTTTCGCCGAGGCCTCGGCAAGTCTTTCCGCGCCCGCGGACCTTTCGGCTTCCTCCGGCACGTCCCCGTAAACGGTCACGGTGTTATTAAACGCAAGGTCGGTGCATGTGAGCTTCGCTCTCCCGCCCTTCTTCAGCTCAAGGCTCACGTCGGCGGGATGTTTCGGGTAAACCCCTCTGGTGAGCCCGTTTATCCTCTCGTTCACCCTTTTGCCCGGCTGCGCGTCTTCCTTTCTGCGCACACCGAACATCCGGCTTCCTCTTTCCTCCGTAAAGTACCCGTCGGTAAACCCCGAACGGGAAAATACCTCCTCTAAAAGGCTGTTTATTTCAGGGTCCGCCGGAAGCCCGTCCACCGCCCTTCTCACAGCGAGGGTGGCTATCGCCACGTATTCCGGCCTTTTCATCCGGCCCTCTATTTTAAGGGACGTCACTCCTGCGTCTGAAAGCTCCTTTATTCTTTCCGTCAGGGAAAGGTCTTTAAGGCTCAGCACATTTTCCCTTCCCGCGCAGGAAAATGGCAGCCGGCAGGTCTGGGCGCAAAGACCCCTGTTGCCGCTCCGGCCCCCCAGCATCGCGGAAAAATAGCACTGCCCGCTCACCGACATGCACAGCGCCCCGTGGACGAATACCTCCAGTTCCGCGTCCGGCACGCTGCGGGATATCTCGCCGATCTCCCGTCCGGAAAGCTCCCGGGCGAGCACTATCCTGCTCATGCCAGATTCGTAAAGCAGCCTTGCGCCCGCCGGGTTGTGGACGGACATCTGCGTCGACGCGTGAAGGGGTATCTCCGGGATCCTGCGGAATATTTCCCCCGCAAGGCCCGTGTCCTGGACTATGAACGCATCTACCCCGCACGCCGCGAGATCCTCCGCGTCATGCAGGGCCGCGCTCATCTCGTCGGGGAAAACCAGCGTGTTCAGCGCGGCGTGGACCGCCGTACCAGCCTGATGGCACCTGTCAACGGCTTCCTTTACCTCGCCGAGGGTAAAATTTTTTGCGTTGCGCCGGGCGTTAAAGCTCCCATACCCCAGATATACCGCGTCCGCTCCTCCGCAAAGCGCGGCCTTCACCGATTCCGGCGAACCGCAGGGAGCCAGCACCTCGGGCTTTCGTCCCGAATGCCCGGCTGACGGCGCGGCACAGCCGTGCGCCGTGCTTTCGAAAACCCGCGCCCCGGACCTTTCGGGAACAGAGGCAGGTCTTTCTCTTTCCGTCACTTGTTCTCGTACCTGGACAGCTTTACGGTCATGACCTGAAGCTGCTGGTTGAGCCGGTTTATCTCTCTGCGCGCCTCGTCCACGTCGAGCCTTGCCCTTCCGGCCTCCTCCACGTACCCGCGTATCTGCGCCCTCAGGTTGTCTGCGGCGGCGTCCGCTTTATGTGCTCTGTCGCAGAACTCAAGAGCGGCAAAAACCGCCGCTACCGTAGTGGATATCTGAGGAGTGTCCTTCATAAGCTGAGTGACGTACGTATCTACCTCCTCACCCACTGCGAGAATGTATGCGGTCTCCTCGTCCGCACGAACCGTATATTCGGCTCCGCCGATGCGAAGCGTCACTTTATTTCTGTCCTGCATAGCCGCAAACCCCTTTCGTGTTTCAGCCGTATCTGTCGGCGTTTTTTCCGTCCCGGCGCTGTTCCGGCACTCCGTGATATTATACACCTTTTTCGCCCTCTTGAAAAGGGCTTTTTGTTCTTATGGGCAAATTTTTACTTCCGCTGCGGGCGGATGGGCCGAGGGACGGAGTCCGCGCGCGTTTTGCCCGGGGAGGGGAAAACATGCGACGGGAACGGCGCGGAAGAAACAGGCAAAACGGATTGCGGCGGCATGCGGGAACGGTCAGGACCGGGCGGTACGGGACAAACGGAGCGTGTGCGGAGGGTCGGACGGCTGAGTGACGCGGGGTCCGGTAAGATCGGAGCATCCGGCGCGGCAGGAAAGGCGTTGCGCCTGATAAACACACGGCGGTTCATTCCGGGTCGGCATTCACGGGGAACGGG
Organism: uncultured Eubacteriales bacterium; assembly: GCA_949284545.1. Classification (GTDB taxonomy): domain Bacteria; phylum Bacillota; class Clostridia; order Oscillospirales; family CAJFTT01; genus CASDVX01. Next base: position 670 of record CASDVX010000097.1, on the reverse strand, counting down.
CAAGCGGCAACGGGGGCAGGACAACGCGTACGGGTGTATGAGTAAGGGGCGAAGACGAGGCCGGAGCAGGACAGCCGTCTGCACTGCCGACGTAAAAAGCCGAAAGGTCCGGGGCGGCGGCCCCGGACCTTTCGGCCGCGCTTTTATCGGCGTTATCGGCGATACGCCTTTTCCCGTCCTCCGGTCACTCTGCCTGACCCGATTCCAGCGCCTCGCTTATCTCGTCCATCTTGTCCAGCATTTCGGAAAGCTTTTCCAGTCTCGTCTCTATCAGCTCGCTGGTCTCGTCGTATATCTCCGCGAGCTTTTCGGTATCCCCGTCGCGCTTGGCCCTGATGAGTTCCAGCGCCGTGACGCGGATCCTCGCTCTCCTTATTTCCCTTACGCGGGCGCGGATGGCGCTCCTGCCCTTTATGAGCGCTATCTTCTGCTCAAGGGTCAGCTTTGCGTCCCCTTCCCTGACCTCCGCCACAGCCGCCTTCAGCCTGGCCGCTGACGCCTCGGCCCTGTCCCTGAGCGCTTCTATTTCCTCAGCATGGTCCAAAAGAGCTTCCTCCACCGGGTTCTCAACAGTCCCCGACGCAAGGCTGACCGCCGTCAGGCTGCCCGATGAGTAATACATCGCGGTCTCAAAGGCGTCCGCCGCCTCTTCGTCGTCGCAGTAATCCAG
>CASDVX010000096.1 GCA_949284545.1 uncultured Eubacteriales bacterium | reverse complement strand
AGGATATGGTTCGGTTGTCCGCAGGCGAGCTGTCGGCGTTATGTTCGAGCCTTGCCCGCGGATGCGAAAAGCAGTATAAAGATGAGGAGGCCGCCCTGTTCAGACAGATTGCGGATTTCTTTGCGGCGGCGGTTCCCACGGCGGAGGACAGCAGCATAGAGCGGTTGTCGGCGCTGCTCCGGCGGGATCTGGACGAGGGATATCCGGCCCTCCGTCAGGCTGCGAAGCAGGCTTCCGACCGCGGAACACAGCGCATTTGCGTCTGGGGCGAGAAAGTAACCAATATTCTGAGTTCACTTCTGCGCCGTTATCAGCAGGAGGGCGAGGAATTCCTGAAGAACACGCAGGTGTGGGTATGCACGGTGTGCGGGTTCATTTATGTGGGCGACAAAGCGCCCGAGCTTTGCCCCGTATGCAAGGTCCCGTCGTGGAAGTTTGAAAAAACAGAAGGGAGGGCGTAAACCATGAAACGCTTTGCTGTCAGGAACCTGCGCCTTTGCACTAAAGACTGTTTGTGCCTTTATGTTTGTCCCACCGGGGCGACGGACACAGAAAACAGTATTATTGACGTGAATAAGTGTATAGGCTGCGGCGTATGCGCGGACGCATGCCCGGGCGGCGCCATCTCAATGGTGCCGGAGGAATATCCCCCTCAGCAGAAAAAAGAGGGAAATGTTACCGGCTTGGCTGACTCCATGGCAAAAAACAAGGCGGCTGAGGAAAAAATCGCCCTGCAGATTGCCGCGGACGCCGGGCAGGACGGACTTTACAGACTGATGACCGCCGCGGCCAAGTCAGCGCGCCTGGTCAATGAGGATCTGCTCAGGGAGGCGGGATATATGCTTCCCCAAAGCGGCAACACCCACAGCCTTTTGGAGGACTGGTTGAAAAATCCGCCGTCGCCGGATTTTCCCGTTGAAGCGGTCAAAAAGCTGTTGGAACTGATACCCTGCAATGAAAAGGAAGGAGACAGGAAAAATATGGGCAAGTGGAAATGTAAAGTGTGCGGTTATATTTATGAGGGCGAGGAGCTGCCCGCGGATTTCGTGTGTCCCGTGTGCAAGCAGCCCGCATCGTCCTTTGAGAAGATCGAGGAGACGAAAACAGGAGGGAAGTACGCCGGGACCCAGACCGAAAAGAACCTTCAGGCGGCTTTCGCCGGCGAATCCCAGGCGAGAAACAAGTATACTTATTTTTCGTCAGTGGCAAAAAAAGAAGGATACGAACAGATCGCGGCCCTGTTCATGAAAACCGCCGAAAATGAGCGCGAACACGCTAAGATGTGGTTCAAGGAGCTTAACGGCATCGGCGATACCGCTGAAAACCTGCTTCATGCGGCCGAGGGCGAAAACTACGAATGGACCGATATGTACGACGGATTCGCCAAAACCGCGGAAGAGGAGGGCTTCCCCGAGCTTGCCGCCAAGTTCCGTCTGGTGGCCGCCATTGAGAAGCATCATGAGGAACGGTACCGCGCGCTTCTGCGAAACGTGGAAACCGCCGAGGTTTTCGCCAGAAGCCAGGTCAAGGTGTGGGAATGCCGCAACTGCGGGCATATCGTAGTTGGGACCGCGGCTCCGGAAATCTGTCCCGTGTGCGCGCATCCCCGCAGTTATTTCGAGCTTAACTGCGAAAATTATTGACGGCGCTGTGCAGCTGCGCAAGTCCGCTTAGGATTCCGACGGGTTTTACAGTCCTCTTTTGAAAGCGCGTACGCTCCGGTGATCCAGCGCTCCCCGTAAGGCGGTGTGGGACTGTTAATATATAAATCCGCGTCCGGATATAAGCATAAGTAACAAGACAGGCCTTTCCTGAAAGGGAAAGGCCTGTTTATATCAAAAATATGGTTGACTGAGGGAGCAACGGCATTTCAAAAGAAAATGCCGCGGATTTTTCCGCCGTCAGCGTGCGGCCGTCTCAGCCGCAATTCAGACGTATACGTGTGCAATACGGCTTTATTCTGCAAGCTCGCAGTTTTTAACCGAAACATTGATAAGATAATCGTCGCAGGTCCCTATCACAGTGACTTTGTCCCCCTCCTTCAGAGACGCCAGAGAATCTTCCTGTGCGCTGTCAAAGAAGCACTGCACTCCCGCTATGGCGTACTTGTCGTATTCGTTGTTGAGAACGATATATGCGCGGTCGGCAATATCTTTTCCGATGCTTGTAACGGTTCCGGTTATTTTCAGCTTTTTGTCGCCGTACTTGCCGTCAGCCGCCACCGTATTCGCCTGATAGGCTTCTAAAAGCTCGTCCGCGCTCACCTGAACGATTTCTTCTTTCGACTGCACGGCAGACAAAGGATTGGGAATGTCAGAATCATCGCCGAATACCACGGCAAATCCCACAGATGCACAGACCAGAATAAGTATGAACCAAAACCACCATTTTTCATATACGGATTTTTTTGTTTTCGTTTCTTCCATTTTCAGGCGCCTTCCTCTCATAACAGCGATACATTTTGCCGCTCGAATCCGGCGGCGTCGCCATTATAGCACCCGAAACCGCGTTTGTATTATGCCCGCAGCTTAATATGAAGGATTTTTTAGGTACCGCTGTTGATAATTGACAGTGCCTCCGGAGAGTAAAAGGCGTACGCTATAACATTGAATACCGAAGTCACCGCAAAAAACAGCAGACAGTATACTATAACTCCGAGAATACGTATTTCCGTTTTCTTTGAATTCAGCAGCGGAAGCCACGTCCACATGCGAAGCAGTCCCATTATGACAGCCGCCGGGAATATCACTATCTGCAGGTAAACCAGCTTTGAAAGAGTATAATCCCAAACTGTAACTTCATGGGGACAGCGTGTCATGACAGCAATGGTTTCAATAGCGAAAAAGACGTACAGCATCACCTTGACGGCAGATTTGAAACTCCCGGCGGTGTTAGACCCCACGTCGGAGGGGTTCGCGGATAACCCGAACCCCGCTTCTTGAACTGCCTGAGACTTCTCCGGAAACATACGGTTAAGATCGGCTGACACCTGCTTTGCGGCGGCGTATCGGTTGGCCGGATCGAAGGCGGTGCACCATGCAATGACCGGTGCCAGCGCTTTACGTGCGTCTTCCCCGCACAGTTCACGCATCACTACGCCGAGAGAATAAATGTCCGAGCGGCAGTCGGTTTGCGCGAAACCGTACTGTTCCGGGGCGGCATACCCTTCCGTTCCCATATAAACGGTATCTTTTCCACTGCCGCCTCTGTACTGCCTGGATGCGTCAAAATCTATAAGCACGGCGCGGCCGCCGCTCAGCAGGATGTTGGAAGGCTTTATGTCGCGGTGGATGATTCCCTGAGAATGGATGGCGTCCAATGCGTCGCAAAGCTGCGTGAACACTGACACGGCATCATGCACGCAGAGAGGGCCGTGACGCTTTACATACTCGTCCAGGTTTTCTCCCTCTATGTATTCCTCTGCCACAAGTGTATCGTTTTCGTCCTGCATCACTTCCAAAATACGAGGCAAATGCGGATTTTGTATGTTTTGAAGCGTACGGTAATGTTCTGCCTGTGCGTTGTATATGACGCGCAGCACCACAGTATCGAACGTATGCTTATCGCGGGCGAGGAACAAGGCGCCTTTAAAACTTTCACGGAGCGGAGACAGCACGTCATAGCGTTCATTACAGTTCATGATATACTTCCACTCCCTTGCGTAAATTCATTGTATGAGTTATTATATCACAGTAAACTTGATAATTACAACGGGTTCCGTAAGGGGGACACAGTATGAACAAGCGGACTGCGGAATTGATGCAAATGCTTAACGCTGAGAAAACCATTGAAAACTACCTCACGTCAAATACAGACGAACTGCTGAATGTTTCGACGGGAGCTTATCTGAATCAGCTTCTCACTGAATACGGAAAGATGAAGAATGACGTGGTGGCCGGCTCAGGGCTAAATCAGATCTATGCCTATCAGATTTTTGCAGGGACGAAAAGGCCGTCGCGCGATAAACTTATTGCGCTGATTTTCGGGTTCCCGCTGGAACTGGACGATGCTCAGCGTCTTCTTCGTATAGGAGGGGTCAGCGAGCTTTATCCGCGTATCCGGCGCGACAGCATAGTGCTGTTCGGCTTAAAAAACAGGCTGTCTGTACATGAACTTGACGATTTACTGTTTGAAATGGGAGAAAAAACAGTACTGTAGCCCACGGCCTTCGCATAATGAGCGAAGTGCGGGAGCAGGAAAAAGGAGCAGGAAGTGACGGGATAAGGATGGGGAAGGAAATAAGAGGGAGAGATACAGGCAGCGGGAACATTCACGAAGGGCACAGAGACAGGATGAGGAGAAGGTTTGAG
>CASDVX010000095.1 GCA_949284545.1 uncultured Eubacteriales bacterium | reverse complement strand
TAGAAAGGACGGAATAATCAAATGAGATTTTCTTTATCCTCCGTCATGGCGCTGTCTGACGCCGCCGTGATAACAATACCTCTCCTTTTGTTCTTTTTCGGTCTGATGGTGGCGGTAGGCATAGCCTGCCGGCGGCACAGTACAAGCGTTGAGGGCTTCGTTCTCGGGGGACGTTCCGTGGGGCCGTGGCTCACCGCCTTTGCCTTCGGTACCTCTTATTTTTCCGCCGTCATATTCGTGGGATACGCCGGACAATTCGGATGGAATTTCGGGCTTGCTTCCACGTGGATAGGTCTCGGCAACGCTTTCATAGGTTCGCTCATGGCGTGGTCCCTGCTCGGCAGGCGGACCCGGGTCATGACGCAGCACCTGGGCTCCAAAACGATGCCGGACTTCTTCGGCAAAAGGTATTCGTCCGACAGGCTCAGGATAGCCTCGTCATTTATTGTATTCGTGTTTCTTATCCCCTACACCGCCTCGCTCTATAACGGTCTGTCGTCGCTTTTCAATATAGTTTTTGCCGTGCCGTATTGGGTCATAGTCCTTGTTATGGCCGCGCTTACCGGCCTTTACGTGATTTTCGGCGGGTACATGGCCACCGCTGTCAATGACTTTATACAGGGTATTATAATGCTTGTCGGAATAGTGGTGGTCGTAGCCGCAGTGCTCATAAACAACGGCGGTTTCGAACAGGCTGTCTCCTCCCTTGCCACCGGTGAGGGCGCCGGCTGGCAGTATGTATCGTTCTTCGGCAGCGACCCGGTCTCTCTGCTGTTTGTAGTCATACTTACCTCTCTCGGCACATGGGGGCTGCCGCAGATGGTGGGCAAGTTCTACTCCATCAACGACGAGGCCGCCGTGAAAAAAGGCACGATAATTTCCACACTGTTCGCGATTGTCGTCGCCGGCGGCTGTTATTTTCTCGGAGGTTTCGGGCGTCTGTATTTTGACAGTATGTATGTTGACGGCAAATTTCTCGGGTTTGACAAGGTCATACCCACCATGCTGTCGCAGCTCCCGGCGGCGGTAATAGCGCTCGTCATAGTCCTTGTCCTCGCAGCCTCCATGTCGACGCTTTCGTCCCTCGTACTTACCTCCTCGTCCACACTGGCGCTTGATGTGATCAATCCGATCGTGTCTCGCAGAAAAACAACGTCCGAGAAACGCTCCGTGTTCACAATGCGCCTGCTTGTTGTGTTTTTTGTGGCTCTTTCGGCAGTGATAGCCATCCTCAAGGATACCATATGGCAGGATTCCGTTTTCATCGCGCAGATGATGGGGATTTCCTGGGGCGCGCTGGCAGGGGCTTTCCTTGCTCCGTTCCTGTACGGACTTTACTGGAAAAAGACTACGCGCGCCGCCGTTGCGGTAAGCTTTGTTTTCGGCACGGGCCTTGAAATCATTCAACTCCTCATAAGCATGAACATACTCCGCGTTGACGGCGGTTTCATCGGTTTTGTATTCACCAATTCCCTTTATTCCGGGGTTTTCGCCATGCTGGGAGGGCTCATACTTGTCCCTGTCGTGAGCCTCATCACCCGTAAAACCGCCCCTGCAGAAGCGGACGCCATATTTGCCTGCTACGGGAAAGAGGTAGTCACCGACGTGACCGATTCCCTCGGCTGATTTGTTTGACTTTTTTCGCGCCCGTTGCTATAATTTTACCGTATATTTGTGAAAGGTATCGGGTGTCTTATGGAAAATATCTCTTTGCTTCTGTCCGCAGCGGGACTTGCCGTCTCCCTTATCATCCTTATACTCTTTATCGTCCGTTCCGGCGGAGCGCGGGAAAATGATATTTCCCGAAATGAAGAGATGCTGTCCCGGATAAGCGACGAGTTCCGGCGCAGTACCGGCGAGCTCAGGAACGAGCTTACGCGCAGTCTGCAGGAATCCGTTCGTCTCCTGTCCGACATGAGCATGAGCGCTCAGAAATCGGGATTTGAGGCGCAGAATAACTCCATAAAACAGATGAGTGAATCCGTGGGCAATATGCTCAAGCAGTTTGAATCCCGTCTCGGGACCATAGAAACCACCACCGAGCAGAAACTGACCGCCATGCGCTCTACCATATCGGATCAGCTCACGGAAATGCGCGGCAGCAATGACAGGAAGCTTTCCGAAATACGGGAGACCGTCAATGAAAAACTGCAGAAAACCCTTGAGGACAAGA
>CASDVX010000094.1 GCA_949284545.1 uncultured Eubacteriales bacterium | reverse complement strand
GCGAGAACTTTATTTCTAAATTCGCAAGGGTCTATACTCCTCTGGTATGCTGCGCCGCACTGGTTTTGGCGTTAGTGCCGCCCATGTTTGGATACGTTATACCGGGCGCTGCGCCGGATTGGGGCGCGTGGATATACAGGGCGCTTACCTTTCTCATAATCAGTTGTCCCTGTGCCCTTGTCATAAGTGTGCCCCTGACCTTTTTCGCCGGAATAGGAGGCGCCGGAAAGGAAGGGATCCTGATAAAGGGTTCAAATTTCGTAGAGGTCCTGTCAAAGGCGCGCTGCGCCGTTCTCGATAAAACCGGGACGCTTACCCGCGGAAGCTTTGAGGTAACTGAAATATCCGCCCGGGGCACTGACCGCGACGTTCTTCTCGATTACGCCGCGGCCGCGGAATCCTCGTCCTCTCACCCCATCGGGAAAAGCATACTGCGGGCATACGGCAGGCCTATTGACCTTTCAAGGATATCAGACGTTGAAGAAACCGGCGGCAGCGGAATACTTGCTCGGGTAGACGGTAAGAAAGTAGCGGTGGGTAACAGTCGGCTCATGGCTGACAACGATATCGCTTGCGAGGAACCGGACGTCGGCGGAACGGTGGTACACGTTGCCGTGGATGACAGGTATCTTGGGTATATCGTTATTTCCGACTCATTAAAGCCTCAGTCAAAGGATGCAGTGGCCGCCCTCAGGAAAGCAGGCGTGTCACGAACGGTCATGCTTACGGGTGACCGGAGGCAAGCCGCCCTTCGGATTGCCGATGAGTTGGGCATCGACGAGGTCTTTTACGAACTTCTTCCTTCTGACAAAGTCGATAAGGTGGAATTGCTGCTGGAAAAAATGCCGTCCGGTTCAAGTCTCGTATTTGCCGGAGACGGAATAAACGACGCGCCTGTACTGTCCAGAGCCGACGCAGGGATAGCCATGGGCGCCCTCGGCTCTGACGCAGCAATAGAAGCGGCCGACGTGGTCATTATGGACGACGATCCTCTCAAGATTGCCAAAGCCGTGAGGATATCCAGAAAATGTATGGGAATAGTCCGTCAGAATATTTTCTTTGCCCTATCCATAAAGCTTCTTTTTCTCGTTTTGGGCGCCGCAGGACTTTTGGGAATGTGGGCCGCTGTTTTTGCCGATGTGGGAGTTACAGTCATCGCTGTGTTAAACGCCATACGTGCGCTTAACGTGCACAGGCTTTAGCGGGACGGTCTTTTTTACCGCTGCTTAAACGGTCCGAAACATAAAAACGGCGTCCCCTGTCGGAAGGGGACGCCGTTTTCTGTTCTGTAGCGCTCAGATTACATCTGCTTCTGCTTTGCAAAACAGTCGCTGCAATACACCGGACGGTCGTTGCGGGGCTGGAAGGGAACCTTTGCTTCCTTTCCGCAGGCGGCGCAGACAGCGGTGAACATTTCTCTGTTCGCCTTGTTCTGGTTCTTGCGTGCATCTCTGCAGGCCTTGCAGCGCTGGGGCTCGTTTACAAAGCCCTTCTCCGCGTAGAACTCCTGCTCGCCCGCTGTGAAAACAAACTCGTTTCCGCAGTCCTTACATACTAAAGTCTTGTCCTCGTACATTTTTCCCTCTCCTTGGAGTAAATAAATTTTGCCCTTGTCCGGAATCGCACCGACACCTTTGAATACAACGCTCTTCTTTAAGCTACCGGGCATATAAACACAAACAAACGATGCGCAAAGCCGCCGTCACCTCTTGAGAAGGCCGCGAAGCTTTGATCTCACGCGCATCAGCGCATTTCCCACTGATTTCGCGCTCTTCCCCAGCCTCTTGCCCATCTCGCGGTAACTCAGGCCCTCAACGTAAAGTGCAAGAACCGTCTTCTCATAATCGGACAGGCTGCTGTCCGCAGCGGCAATAATATCTCCGTACGCCTCTCTTCCTATGACTACCGCTTCAGGATCCAACCCCAGACTCTTTCCGCAGTAGGCTCCGCCGGCATACTCGCCGCTTTCAATGCTTTCCTGCGCCCTGCTCTGTCGGGAACTGACTCGTATGAACGATATCATTCTGTTGTCAACACACTCGCCGGCATATGTACGGAAAGATACGCCCCTGCACGGATCAAACCCGCGTACCGCGGAAAGCACCGCCATAAGGCCCTCCTGCTCCAGGTCCTCGACTTCACAGAGTTGGCACCGAAACGCCGCCGCCCGCAGGGAGACAAGCTGCGAGTACCGCACAAGAAGGGCTGAAAGCGCCTCACCGTCCCCGCTCTTTGCCCGCGCCGCGAGCACCTCGTCGGCAACCGCTTCAAGCATGAGCACCCCTCCGTGGCCTCTAACGGCTTTTACCGTTGAAATCATACACGGTACACTTTGTGTATTATAGCCGCTCAACGCCTATTTGTCAACTCTTATTTTTACTTTCAGTTAAATATTTTGTAAAAAATGGGGTTTTTTTGAATTCTTCGCCGGAAGGCGGAATTGTATCGCACATCGCCGACGCCACACGGTCTGCTCTGATCTCGCTTTCAAGCAGTTTTTTACCGTCCGCAGCCTTGGTTATCACGGGCAGCCTGCTGTTTTTCTTTATCTCTCTCAGCACTTCTCTTCCCCCGGGTCCGGCGCCCAGTATCCGCACACAGCCGGGCGACTGCGGTAGGTTATCCGCTGTCAGTCCCGCCGCCGCATACATTACTATCCGCCTTACGGAAGCTTCGGTGTACCGCTTGCAGCTGACGGCCTTTACGAATCCGTCCAGGTCGACGCATTCGGCCGCCGCCGAAAAAAGTCTGTTCTCCATTCCCTCACGCACCTCGGGAAGCCGTGAGAAGTCCTCTGCGGTCATCCTTCTCAGCATCG
>CASDVX010000093.1 GCA_949284545.1 uncultured Eubacteriales bacterium | reverse complement strand
AATTCCGACGGATAGTTGGTGTATTCCACCGTTGACGAAAAGACCTCCGCGGGGGTCTGGTCGTAAAACAGTATCTGGGAATAATATATCCCGGAACCCACGCACACCCGGTCGAAATCCCTTTCCTTCACGTATTCCACCGCCTCCTGCAGGCCGTGCCCGAAGCTCCCTGATACAAGCCCGTTGTAGCTGCCGAAATAGAAGAGGCAGAAAAGGCCGAAGCACACGGCGTAGGCGCAGATGACGGCCGAACGGAGAAAGGAGCGGACGAATGCGCGGTTTTTGAACATGACGCATGCTTCCCTGACGCCCGCGGTCAGAAATATCAGCGTGTAGAAATGGAGAGAATTCGCCTTGTTTATGTTGAGCCCCCGAATGAGGAGGCACACGAACACGGAGGATATCATACCGAGTACGATAAGGACCCTGGGATCAAATGCGCCGGAAGCGGAGGACCGGCGGTCCCCGTTCCTGAGTTCACGGGCCCTCTTTTTTACCGCCCCCGCCGCCCCGGCAAAGAGCTTCGCCCCTCCCAAAAGGATAAAGGGCAGGCTTATGGGGTAAAACAGCCCGAATCCCCCGGCGGAGTTCCAGATAAGCCCGTCGTCCTGCTTTACAAAGACGCTGAACAGGTTGACGTAGGAGTCTGCGGACAGGAGGTTTTTGAGGGATATTTCCCCCGACCTCATGGCCGGCAGCTTCGGCACGGAAAAAAAGCCGGCGGATATCTCGGGTATAAGTCCCGTGTTGACAAGCAGAAAAAGGATAAGCGGCAGCGCCAGGATAAAGAGCAGCGCCCCCGATATCAGCAGGTACCTGAGCGCAGGCCTGCGCCCGGAAAACAGTATGTACCCGCCGCAGAGCAGAAGGGTGAGCGGCACAACCAGCCATGTTATCGCGTAGGAATACAGGGATATCCCGTATGCCGCCGCGGAAAGTATCAGGTATTTGTTTTGGCTTACGCCCCGTATAAGGAAATAAAGCCCGATAAGCAGAAGAGACGGGGCGAGGTTGGATTCCAGCCCCCACCTGCTCAGCATTATGTGCCACGGGGAAACAGCCAGCAGCGCAAGCCCCGTCAGAGCCGTCCTTTCGGAAAAAACGGTCCTGAGCAGCAGGTAAAAAACGGGCAGGGAAATAAGGGAAAGCAGCAGCTGAGGGAGCCTGACCGTCACCGCGGAGGGGCCGAACAGCTTCATAAAGGGGATTGCAAGATAGCTTTCCAGCACGTTCATGCCGCTCCCCCAGGAGACAAAATAGCAGGGGCTGCGGTACCCGGCGGAATCCACGCCGTAATTGAGCAGGGAAAACGCCTCGTACCCGGCGAAAGCCTCGTCCTGATTCAGCCCGCAGGGGATGCTTCCGAAGCCTATGACCCTGACCGCCAGGGCCGCAAGCATGATAAGCAGGAAAGCGCACCGCCGCGCTCCCGGCCGGCCCGTGATATTCACCCTTCCTGCGTCCACTGTACGTCCCCCCTCCGTAACAATCATGTTTCGTTCCACGCACCCACGTCACCTACGGGACATTATTTTATTGTACAGCCAATCGTCCAGCCTCACCACCATAGCATCTCCGCTTGGTAAATAATGTCCGCGATTGATACCAATAATGTATCCGTTCGTGTCTTCCGAAACAGGACCCCCGCTCATTCCCGGTTTTGATTCTGCCGTCAGACGCATAGCACGTCCATTAACGGAGACTATATTGCCTCCTGTATTAAACAGATCCTTGGAGTTTCCCTCGTAACCCTGAATTCTTACCCACCATCCGACAATATTTTCTCCTGCATTCATCAGGGTATAATATCCTATTGAAAAGCTGTCCGTGAGGCTTATTATCCCCCAATCATCAGTCCAACTTTCACTATCCACCCAACCGCTACCTACCTCAACGAACGTCGCATCTGTTGCGCTCCCATACGGTCCTTCCTGATTTGAATTACTGTATGATGGTATCACTATTATATATCCGCACCAGCCGTTGTCTCCAAAGTTTGAATTGTATATACAGTGTCCTGCCGTTACGACTGTACTATTTGATACCAAAAATCCCGTTCCTCCATATGTGGTACTCATATCCTCCGCTACAATTATAAGCTTGCATGTTTTTCGTGTATCTGAATAATCTTGAGGATTCGGCGTATACCAGTCCGTCGGATATGCTCTGCGCGTTTCAATTGATGACGGTTCGGTCAAAACCATCCGCGATTTCTGAGCCAGTGCAGGAGTTGAGAATTCTTCTCCGTCAACACGGGAAACCTCCGATGTTTCCATGTCATAGACATATGAAAATCTCTCATTTTGAACTATAATGCTTTCCGACGCGGTTTGCTCCTCATTCATAATCGGGGCAGAAACAGGGGTTGAGCTTTCATAAATATTTAGCAAAGCCTTTATACCTTTTGTCCCTCCTTCCCTTGCAACCTTATAAATATCATCTTTTGTCACTGAATCTGGTATCCCGTCTTCGGATTTGTTCAATGCGCCTATTGTTTCCAGAACATCTGCGGATGTCGCATATGCTTGAAGTATGCCAGCATGAGCCAATACTGAAAATTGCGACACCATTAAAGAAAAAACCAACGTTGCTACAATTGCTTTTGAGATATTTCCTTTCGTTTGTTCTCTCTCCTTTCCAGGAAACCAAATGATTTCAGAAGCACAGGTTCCCTGTTTTCATATATAAGTATGCATATATGTGACCTGCTTGTCAAGTCATTCAGGACCCCCGTACAGTTGTTCAAAACCGTACGGGGGTCCTCCTAAAAAACATTATTCTGTTGTAGACCTCGGGATATGGCTCCCCGGATCTTCGCCCGCCACCGCGTCCTCAATGGATTTGCCCTCAAGGATGGCTCTGAACTCGTCGCCCGTGATCTTTTCCCTCACCAGCAGAGCGTTAGCCACTGCGTGGAGCTGTGGAACATGACTGCCCAGGATCTCCTCGGCCCTGTCATACGCCCTCTTGATGGTGTCGGAAATATCCCTGTCTATGCGGGCTGCAACCTCTTCGGAATAATTGCGCTCCTGAGCGAAGCTCCTGCCCAAAAATACCTCTTCCTGCCCGGAACCGAAGGTCCGCGGGCCCAGATCATCGCTCATGCCGTATTTGGTTATCATGTCGTGGGCGGTCTGGGTCGCGTGCTGCAGGTCGCTGGAGGCTCCGGTGGAGATATCACCCAGAATGAGCTTTTCCGCCACGCGCCCGCCCAGGCTCAGGCATATGCTCTCAAACATCTCGGTGCGGGTGCGGTACTGTGAATCCTCCTGAGGCAGGGAGAAGGTATAGCCCCCCGCCATGCCTCTGGCGATGATGGACACCTCGTGTATGGGGTCGCAGGTCTCCAGAAAATGCCCCACTATGGCGTGGCCCGCCTCGTGATACGCCGTAAGCCTGTTTTCCTTTGCGGTGACCACGTGGCTCTTCTTTTCCGGCCCCACGACCACCTTCATCATGGCTTCCTGTATCTCCGGCTGGTTTATCTCCCGCTTGTTCCTTCTCGCGGCCAGAAGCGCAGCTTCATTAAGCAGGTTCTCAAGGTCGGCTCCCGTGAACCCCACGGTGAGCCTTGCTATCTTGTTAAGGTCGATGTCGCTGCCCAGCGGCTTGTTCCTTGCGTGGACCTTGAGTATCTCCTCTCTTCCCCGGCTGTCGGGACGACCCACCGTGACCCGACGGTCAAAGCGCCCCGGGCGCAGAAGCGCGGGATCCAGCACGTCCGGCCTGTTGGTGGCCGCCATGACTATTATGCCCTCGTTGGCTCCGAACCCGTCCATCTCCACAAGGAGCTGGTTGAGGGTCTGCTCTCTCTCGTCATGCCCGCCGCCGAGGCCCGCGCCTCTCTGACGTCCCACCGCGTCTATCTCGTCGATAAACACTATGGACGGCGCGGTGCGTTTCGCCTTGTCAAAAAGGTCGCGCACCCTGGACGCGCCCACGCCCACGAACATTTCCACGAAATCCGAGCCGGATATGAAGTAAAACGGCACTCCCGCTTCTCCCGCCACCGCTCTGGCGAGAAGGGTTTTTCCCGTCCCCGGAGGGCCTATGAGAAGCACGCCCTTGGGTATTTTCGCTCCCAGCTCGGTGTATTTCTTCGGGCCTTTCAGGAAATCCACGATCTCCTTGAGCTCTTCCTTCTCTTCCTCCGCGCCCGCAACGTCGTCGAAAAGGGTCTTGCGCCCCTCCTCGTTGCTGTTCTTTATCCTCGCCTTGCCGAAATTCATGGACGCGCCGGCGGAATTGCCCAGCTTGTTCATCATGTACCACATGAGACCGAAGGACACCGCTATCAAAAGCACGTAGGGCACTATCTCAAAAAGGCTGGGGAACCCGCTCACCGGCTTTATGTCGTAGACGACCTTATCCGCCGGGTCCTCGTACTTGCCGTTGTTTTCTATGGTCAGGTCCTCGACCCTGTCGAGAAACAGCGACGCGCTGGGTACGGTGTAGGGCTCAAGCTTGGTCCCGTCCCGCAGGATTATCTCAAGCCGGTTGTTGTTCAGGTTAAGGGTGTATTCCTTTACCTGGTCGTTTTCAAAATATGAGATTATCTCGGAATATTTCACGCTGCTGCCGCTGCCCATGAACATATATACGGCGCCTGCTATGACGATAGCGGCGAGAACTACCGCGTAAAGACCGAATCCTCTGAATTTTTTGCTCAAATCATCAATCCCCTTTTCGTACGGTTTATTTTGCCGCGCCGCCAAGGAAAAATGCGGCGGACGGGAAATTACATTTTTTTCTTGTATATCTCAGGCTTCAAAACTCCGACGTACGGAAGATTCCGGTATTTCTGATTATAGTCGAGACCGTATCCTACTATGAACTCCCCGGGGGTCTCGAAGCCCCGGTAGTCCGCATGTATGTCGCAGGTCCTGCGCTGGGTCTTGTCAAACATGGCGCATATCTTAAACGACGCCGTGTTCCTGGCGGCGAAAACGTGGTCCCTCAGATACGTAAGGGTCACGCCCGTGTCAAGTATGTCCTCTATCATGAGCACGTGCCGCCCGCTTATGTCCTCGTCAAGGTCGCTGATTATCTTCACGGACCCGGAACTCTCCGTGCCGGCCCCGTAGCTTGACACCCTCATCACCTCAAAGTCGCAGGGAAGGTCTATTTCCCGCAAAAGGTCGGCGGCGAAAACAAAGCTCCCCTTGAGCACCGCCACCACCACGAGATCCTTTTCCTCGTAGTCACGGGTTATCTCCTCTCCCAGCTCTTTGACCCTTTTTGCTATCTCCTCGGCGGAAAAGCACACTCTTTCTATGTCTCTGTCAAGATTTTTCATGTTTTCCCTCCGCTTTTATTCACCGATTTTCTTTTTCTCTCCCGCTTTCCTGCCTTGCCTCACAGCGAGGGGGTTTTCGTCCGGCGCCCCTCCCGGCGAGGGGGTTTTCGTCCGGCGCCCTTTTCGGGCCTGCCTCGCGGCGAGAGGGTTTTCGTCCGGCGTCCCTTCCTGTCTTGCCTCCCGGCGAGGGGTTTCCGTCCGGCGCCCCTTTCGGGCCTGCCTCCGGCGAGGGTTTTCGTCCGGCGCCCCTTTCGGGCCTGCCTCGCGGCGAGGGTTTTCGCCGTCCGGTTTTTTCCCGGTCTTATCCCCCGCTCCCGGGGGTTTTTCCCTGCCGTTTCCCGGGGCTTAT
>CASDVX010000092.1 GCA_949284545.1 uncultured Eubacteriales bacterium | reverse complement strand
AAAGCGGGGAAAAGCGGGGAAAAGCAGGAAAAAACGAAAGAAACGGATACCGCGCGGCTGCCTCGCCGTATGATCGGGGCAAACACGGAAGGAAGGCGAGAAGGTTGACCGACGAAAAAGAATTTTTGCAGGCGCTGGACGGACTCATGAGAATAAACAGCGTCAAAGCGCCGCCGGAGGAGGGATATCCCTACGGGCGCGGCGCGGGCAAAGCGCTGGAATATATGCTGAACCTGGCGGAAGGGTTCGGGTTCACCGTAAAAAACTGCGGCGGGCAGGTGGGGTGGATCGAAGCCGGCCGGGGAGACAGGCTCGTGGGAATACTCGCCCATCTCGACACGGTCCCTGCGGGGGACGAAAAGGAGTGGAAGCACCCGCCCTTTGAGCTGACGGAGGAAAACGGGATCCTTTACGGCCGGGGAGTCATAGACGACAAGGGCCCGGCGACGGCCGCTCTGTTCGCCATGAAGCATCTCAGGGATTCCGGCGACATGCCGGAAGGCAGAGTGCGGCTGATCCTCGGGCTGACCGAGGAGGACGGCGAGTGGACGGATATGGAATACTACAGGAATAACGAGGAGCTGCCGGCCGCAGGCTTTACCCCTGACGGGAATTTTCCCGTGATATGCGGGGAAAAGGGCATACTGAGGATGAAAATATTTGTCCCCGACGAAAGCGGAGTAACCGTCACCGGCGGGAGCGCACCGAACGTGGTGCCGGACAGATGCACGGCGGTGATGCCGGACGGGAGCGCGGCTGAGGAAAGAGGGAAGCCCGCTCACGGCAGCAGGCCTCAGCTGGGGGAGAACGCCGTCACAAAAATGATGGCCCGGCTCGGGGACAATACGCCCGTTTCCCGGTTCTACAACGCGTTTATAGGCAGCGATCTGCACGGGGAAAGGCTGGGCTGCTGCGTGCGGGACGAGTTCAGCGGAGAGCTTACGGTAAACGCCGGCACGGTGTGCAGAGAGGGAAACAGCCACGTACTCACGCTGGATATACGCTGCCCCGTCACCGCGGACATGGACGCGGTGAGGGACGCGGTGGAGAAGACCGCGGCCGCGTCCGGCTGCCTTGCAAGGGAGGAATCCCGTCAGCGCCCGGTATGCTTTGCGCCGGACAGTCCGCTGGTGTCTGCCCTTGCGGGGGTGTACCGTGAGGAAACGGGGGATGATACGCCGCCTCAGGTCATAGGAGGGGGGACTTATGCCCGGGCAATGGACAACATCGTCGCTTTCGGCCCGGAATTCCCCGGAAGGGAGCACACGGAGCACCAGGTCAACGAACGTGTGGACAAAGACGACCTGCTTCTGGCGGTGAAAATATACGAAAAAGGTATTCGGGCGCTTCTTGAGAGAAGCTGAGCCGTAAAGGGGAAAAATGCCGGCACGAAGGCGCCGTTTCGGCACGGGAAGAGAAAAGCGCCGCCACGTAGAGAAAGAGAGTGGGAAAAATGAAAATAGCGGGACTGCAAAAGCTCACGCTCCTGGATTTTCCGGGGAGGACGGCCTGCACCGTGTTTGCTCCGGGCTGCAATCTTCGCTGCCCGTTCTGCCACAACGGGGAGCTGGTCACAGGTCACGGAGGGGAGGAAATATCCGAGGAAAGCTTTTTTTCTTTCCTTGAAAAAAGAAAGGGGCTTCTGGACGGTGTGGCCGTAACCGGCGGGGAGCCGCTGCTGAGACCGGACGTGACGGATTTCCTGCGCCGGATAAAAGGGATGGGGTACGCGGTGAAGCTGGATACGAACGGTTTTTTCCCGGAGAAGCTGAAAACGGTGCTGGAAGAGGGTCTCGCGGACTATGTCGCCATGGACGTTAAAAACAGCCTTGACAAGTACGCCGCCACAGCGGGCATACCCGGGCTTGACCTTTCGCCCGTGACGGAAAGCATACGTATGATAATGAACAGCGGAAAGGAATACGAATTCCGTACCACCGCGGTAAGGGAATTCCATGCCCCCGAGGATTTTGAGGAGATAGGAAGGCTCATAGCCGGGGCGGAAAAATATTTCATACAGGGATTCATAGATTCCGGCGGACTGATATGCCCGGGGCTTTCCCCCCTGAGCAGGGAGGAAATGGAGGAATGTCTTGAGCGGGCGAGGAAATACGTGCCCGCGGCGCAGCTCAGGGGCGTATAGTGACAGCTTCCGACGGGAAAAGGCACAGTCGGATATGAACTGACAAAAACACAATATATGGGGGTAAAATAAAAAAACCTCAATATATTGTGTTTTTTCTATTGACAATCTCTTTGACGTGTATTACAATTGGACTTACAGACGAAGATTAACGGAGGACGACGCTATGTATCAGGTACTGAAAAGAGACGGCAAGGTAGTTGATTTTGACCTTACGAAGATATCGGAAGCCATAAGGCTGGCCTTTGAGGCGCAGGAAAAGCAGTATCACCCGTCGGTGATAGACATGCTGGCGCTGAAGGTGACGGCGGAATTCGAGCCGAAAATAAAGGAAGGGCTCATCGCCGTGGAGGACATTCAGGACAGCGTTGAGTCCGTGCTCATCCAGGCCGGGTACAGCGACGTGGCCAAGGCGTACATCCTTTACCGCCGCCAGCATGAAAAGATGAGGAACGTCAAGTCCACCATAATAGACTACCGCAACCTTGTGGACAGCTACGTAAAGGCCACCGACTGGAGAGTGAAGGAAAATTCCACGGTCACCTATTCCGTGGGAGGCCTTATTCTTTCCAATTCCGGGGCGATAACCGCCAACTATTGGCTCAGCGAGATATATGACGACGAGATAGCCAACGCCCACCGCAACGCGGACATACATCTTCACGACCTGGCCATGCTCACCGGCTACTGCGCGGGCTGGTCACTGAAGCAGCTCATACAGGAGGGCCTGGGCGGCGTGACGGGCAAGATCACCTCGGCACCCGCGAAGCATCTGGCGACCCTGTGCAACCAGATGGTCAACTTCCTGGGGATAATGCAGAACGAGTGGGCGGGCGCTCAGGCGTTCTCCTCCTTCGACACGTACCTTGCGCCCTTTGTGAAGGCCGATCACCTTGATTACGATCAGGTGAAAAAATGCGTGGAATCCTTTATATACGGCGTGAACACCCCCTCCAGATGGGGTACCCAGGCGCCCTTCTCCAACATAACCCTTGACTGGACGGTCCCCGCGGACATGGCGGAGCTCAACTGCATTGTGGGCGGCAAGGAGATGGACTTCAAATACAAGGACTGCAAGGCCGAGATGGACATGGTCAACAAGGCCTTCATCGAGATAATGATAGAGGGAGACGCCAACGGCCGCGGCTTCCAGTACCCGATCCCCACCTACTCCATCACCAGGGATTTCGACTGGTCGGATACGGAGAACAACCGTCTTCTGTTCGAGATGACGGCGAAATACGGCACGCCGTATTTCTCAAACTACATCAACAGCGATATGGAGCCCTCGGACGTGCGTTCCATGTGCTGCCGTCTGCGGCTTGACCTGAGAGAACTGAGAAAGAAGTCCGGCGGCTTCTTCGGCTCGGGCGAGTCCACCGGCTCTATCGGCGTGGTAACAATCAACATGCCCCGCATCGCGTATCTTGCGGCGGACAAGGAGGACTTTTTCCGCAGGCTTGACAGGATGATGGACATATCCGCCAGATCCCTCAAGATAAAGCGCACGGTGATAACAAAGCTTTTGGACGAGGGACTTTATCCCTACACCAAGAGGTATCTGGGCACATTTGAGAACCATTTCTCCACCATAGGCTTGGTAGGCATGAACGAGGCGGGCCTCAACGCCAAGTGGATAGGCAAGGACATGACCAGCCCCGAGACCCAGGAATTCACCAAGGAAGTCCTCAACCACATGAGGGAGAGGCTGTCCTATTATCAGGAGAAGTACGGCGACCTCTACAACCTTGAGGCCACTCCCGCGGAATCCACCGCCCACCGCCTTGCCCGCCATGACGTGAAGAGGTTCCCGGACATCAAGACGGCGTCGGAGAAGAGCGGCGTGCCCTACTACACCAACTCCTCCCACCTTCCCGTGGGCTTCACGGCGGACATTTTCGAGGCTCTGGACATTCAGGACGAGCTTCAGACCCTTTACACCTCGGGCACAGTGTTCCACGCGTTTCTGGGAGAGAAGTTGCCCGACTGGAAGGCTGCGGCGACCCTTGTGCGCAAGATCGCGGAAAACTACAGGCTGCCCTACTACACCCTGTCGCCCACCTATTCGGTGTGCCGCACCCACGGGTACCTTGCGGGCGAACAGTTTACCTGCCCCCACTGCGGAGCCGCCACGGAGGTATACAGCCGCATAACCGGCTATTACCGTCCCGTGCAGAACTGGAACGAGGGCAAGAGCCAGGAATACAAGGAGAGAAAGACGTACGATATCGGCGAGTCCTTCAGGAAGCATCATTTTGCCGATAACGGCGCGGAGACGTCCGGAAGCCCGGCGGAAGAAGAGTGCTGCGGCGCCGGCGCGAAGGTGACGCTTTTCGCCACGGCGTCCTGCCCCAACTGCAAAATGGCGGCAAGGTTTTTGGACGAGGCCGGCATAGAGTATGAGAAGGTATACGCGGAAGAAAACGCCGAGCTTGCGAACAGGTACGGGGTACGTCAGGCTCCCACGCTCATCGTGGAGCAGGACGGGAAAGCCGAGAAGATCGTGAACGTGTCCAATATACGCAGGTTCGCAGACACTGCGGTGAAGGCGAAGGCCTGATCCGCGCGCCGCGCGACGCAGGAGCTTAGCGGCGGGGAAACCCCGCCGCTTTTTCATACCGGGCCGAAAGGGGCAGCCGCTTCTTCATACCGTACCGAAGGAGGCAGCCGCTTCTTCATACCGGACCCGATAGGTTTTCCCGCCGTCCTTTGACGCCGGGCCGAAGGATGCCTTCGCCGCGCGGGGAGCGGTCCGGGCTTCACCCGCTTTTTTGACGCTGCCAAGGCTCCCGGGCGGGCGTAGCGGGGCCGCCGTAGCGGACAAGGCGGACAGGAAATGCGAATCATGGGAAAGGGCAAGCACGGCAAGAGGATGATCAGGGGAAAAAGGACGGCAGGGGAAAACACGCCGACCGGCCCCAGGGCGCCGGAGGGAAAGGAAAGAGAAAAATGCAGGACATATACGACATAATAGTGGTGGGAGCCGGGCCGGCGGGGATGACCGCGGCCCTTTATGCCCGCAGGGCGGAAAAGACCGTTCTGCTTCTGGAAAAGGAAAATTTCGGCGGGCAGATAACGTTTTCCCCCAAGGTGGAGAACTACCCGGGCTTCATGCAGATGACGGGGAGCGAGTTTGCCGACAGGCTGCTTGAGCAGGTCACGTCCCACGGGGCGGACATAGAGATGGAGGAGGTCACGGAGGTGAGACCCGGGGAGAACGGACTGATAACCGTGGTCACCGACAGAGGAAAGCATCTGTGCAGAGCGGTGATAATAGCAGCAGGAAGCAGGCACCGCAGGCTGGGAGTTCCCCGGGAAGAGGAGCTTACCGGCAACGGGGTATCCTACTGCGCGGTGTGCGACGGCGCGTTTTACGCGGGCAGGACCGCGGCGGTGGTCGGAGGGGGAAATACCGCGCTTCAGGACGCGGTCATCCTTTCGGACATCTGTAAAAAGGTCTACATTCTCCAGAACCTTAAGACCCTTACGGGGGAAGAAAGGCTTGCGAAGCTCCTGAGGGGCAGGGAAAACGTGGAAATGATATTCGGAGTCACGGTGGAAGAGCTTATGGGAGAAGGGGAGCTCACGGGCGTCAGAATAAAGGACGCAGACACGGGCGAGGTAAGGGAAATAGCCACGGACGCGATGTTCGTGGCGATAGGCCAGGAACCGGAAAACGCGCCTTTTGCAGCGGTTGCCCGGATAGACGGCAGGGGTTACATTTCGGCGGGCGAGGACTGCAGGGCCTCAGACCGCGGCGTATTTGCCGCGGGCGACTGCCGCAGCAAAAACGTCCGCCAGGTGGCGACTGCCGTCGGGGACGGCGCGGCGGCGGCGGTGGCAGCCTGCATGTACGTGGATTCCCTGAAACGCGGAGAATAATAATAAAACGGCCCGGAGATAAAGCTCCCGGGCCGTTTTGTCTGCCGTCCAAGAAAAGGCGGCACAATTAAAGCAATCAAAAAAAGGTCTGTCCCCGGCGGGGCCGTTTTGCCGGACGTTGCTGCCCCTGCTCGCCCCGCTGCCTCGGGAAAAGCCCCGGAGGGTCATCTTTACTTCCGCCGCGTGGGGAAAAAGCCTCCGGCGAGGGTGCCGTCACTGCTGACGCGGGGAAAACAGTTCCTCCTCCAGGTGGAAATCCAGCTTCGGATCGGGTTATCGTTGCAGCCGCCGCGGGGGAAAGCCCCCAGGAGTGTTATCTTTACTTCCGCCGCGGGGAAAACAGTTCCTCCTCCAGGTGGAAATCCAGCTTCGGACCGGGTTATCGTCACTGCCTCCGCAGAGGAAACAGGTCTCAATTAAAAAGAATGCAGTCCGCGGCGGGCGGACCCCGGCTTTGCCGGAGACTTTCGCAGCCCCGCCGCGTCCCGGCCGGACATTTCCGCAGCACCCGCCGCCGCG
>CASDVX010000091.1 GCA_949284545.1 uncultured Eubacteriales bacterium | reverse complement strand
AACGCGGACGACCGGGCGTGGGAATATTTTGCGAGTATAGCCGGCAGGGAAAACACGCTTTCTTATTCAGTGGAACACATGACGGCAAACTTTTACGCGGACGATATACGAAACGAGGCGTACTGTTCCGAATTTACCGTTCATTCCGGGGCGGAGGAGTGCCGCGTCAGGGTGTCCACTCCGGGGAAATTTGCTGTTTGCAACGCTCTTTGCGCGGTCGGACTGGCGGTTGCATGTGGCGTCCCTCTCAAAGAAGCCTGCAAGGGTATGTCAGATGCGGGCCCGGTCAAAGGCAGAGCGGAGATATGCTACAGAGACGAAAATATAACCGTTATAATCGATTACGCACACACTCCCGACGCGGTTATGAATATACTTAAGGCCGTGAAAACCGATGGGGAAAGAACGGTGGTGTTCGGCTGCGGCGGTGACAGGGATTCCACCAAAAGGCCGCTTATGGCGACCATAGCCGCCAGATACGCCGACAGGCTGGTGATAACATCGGATAATCCGAGAACCGAAGACCCTATGCACATAATAGACGACATACTTTTGGGTCTTCACACGGTTGATGTTCCGCGGGTGACGATACCCGACAGGAAAGAGGCAATAAGGTATGCGCTGACCACGGCGGCCAAGGGCGGAACGGTCTTTCTGCTGGGCAAGGGGCACGAGGATTATCAGATACTGTCAACGGGCAAAATACACTTTGACGAACGCGAGATAGTCAGAGAAATAATGAGTGAACAGGGTGAGAGTAAATGAGACCTCTTTCTGTGAAGGATATAGCTGCTGCGGTGGGAGGAAGACTTGTCGGCGGCGACAAAAATGTTACCTCCGTATGCACGGATACCAGAAAGATTTCCACGGGATGCCTCTTCATAGCGCTCAAGGGGTTGCGGTATGACGGGCATGATTACGTCGACGCAGCATCCGAATACGGGGCTGCCGCGGTAATGACGCAGCGTGAATTTCAAATTTCCGTTCCCCAGATAATTGTGGAAGACACCCGTGCCGCCTATATGAGCTTGGCATCGTGGTACCTCTCCGGATTCAATATACCGGTGGTTGCGGTGACGGGCAGCGTGGGCAAGACCTCCACACGGGAGATGATAGCCGCCGCAATAGGAATAAAATACCATGTTCATAAAAATGAAGGGAATCTCAACAACGATATCGGCCTTCCGGCGACGATAATGACGCTGGATGACAGCTATACTGCGGCGGTATACGAAATGGGTATGAACCACGCGGGCGAAATATCAAGGCTGTCAAAACTCGTCCGCCCGGACGTGGGCGTCATAACGAATATTGGTATATCCCATATAGAGCATCTTGGCAGCAGGGAAAACATATTCGCCGCAAAAATGGAAATACTTGACGGGATGGACCCCTCCGCCCCGCTTATCTTAAATGCCGACAGCGAATTTTTAGCAGGTGTGGCATATCCCGATTCCGTTTTCTTCGGCGTAAACGTGTCGGCGGATTACATGGCAAGGGATATAGTTACCTCCGATACGGGCGTGGCGTTTACATGTGTGCACGGGGAAAATGAAACAAAGGTGGAGCTTCCGGTCATGGGGGTCCATCAGGTATATAACGCTTTGGCGGCCATAGCCGTGGCAGGATGCTTCGGAATCTCGGAGGAAGAGGCTGCAAAAGGGCTCAGCGATTACCATAACACAGGGCTGCGTCAGCACATCGAGCATCTGGGAGGACTGACGCTCATAGAGGACTGTTACAACGCCAGTCCGGATTCCATGAAGGCGGGCCTTGATATCCTGCGCAGCATCGGAAAACACCGCAGGATAGCGGTTCTGGGGGATATGCTGGAGCTCGGCGACTATTCCGACGAAGCTCACCGGGTGGTGGGAGAGTATGCGGCGCTCAGAGCCGACCTTGTGCTGACCACAGGGGACAGAGCCGCACTCATATCCGAACGCGCCGGCGAAAACGGCGCCCAGGCCCTTCATTTCGAAAGCAAGGAAAAACTTACGGAGTGTCTGAAAAACCTTCTGTCGGACGGAGATACGATTCTTTTCAAAGCCAGCCGCGGGATGAAGTTCGAAGACATCATAGACGCTTTGAAAAAAATGATCGGATAGGGTGTTGAATTATGGAAACAGTAAGCTTGCTTGTGGTGGCTGTTCTGTCGTTTGCGGTGGCGGGACTGTCGGGATATTTGGTCATCCCGCGACTGAAAAGGCTCCATATAGGGCAGACTATAAGCGAATACGTAAAAGAACACCAGAGCAAGGCAAACACGCCCACCATGGGCGGCGTTATGTTTATCGTTCCTTCAATCGTTCTCACCCTGTCGGCCATACCGGTGGGTTCGCTGATGGGTCTGGACATTGATTCCGACGGAATCAAAAGAATATTCGCATCGGTGGTCATGATAGTAGCTATGACGGCCGTGGGATTCATAGACGATTACATCAAAGTTGTAAAAAAGAGAAATCTCGGTCTCACGGAGCTGCAGAAGACCGTACTTCAGGTCATAATAGCCGCGGCGTATCTTGCGACTCTGCGCATATCCGGCGCCGCGGACACGTCCGTTCTTATCCCGTTCACGGGATTTTACCTCGAGCTGGGAATTTTCTGGTATCCGATAATGCTCGTCGCAATCTACGGATTTGTCAACGCCGTAAATTTCACGGACGGCATAGACGGACTGTGCGCGGGAGTTACCGCGGTTGTATGCTGCTTTTTTATTCCTGTGACGGCTTTTCTCGGGGCTGCCGAGCATGCCGTGCTGGCAGCCGCAGTCGCGGGCGCTCTTGCGGGATTCCTGATATGGAATTTCCACCCGGCCAAGGTATTTATGGGCGATACGGGATCAATGTTTCTGGGCGGAACATTTGTTGCGCTGGCATTTTCCATACGCATGCCGCTTATAATGATACCGGTCGGATTTATTTATTTTATCGAATTTTTCAGCGATGTCATACAGATAGCCGTGATACGTCTCAGCCACGGCAAAAAAAAGGTATTCAAAATGGCGCCGATACATCATCATTACCAGCTCAGCGGGTGGAGCGAGGTAAAGATAGTCGCGGTGTTTTCAGCTATAACGGCTGTGATGTGCGGAGTGACCGCGCTGTGGATATTCGGCGGACTGCTCGGGTGACATAGTGACGAACCCGGGCTGTTTATTGCGGCGAGGAGGGACCATGATGAAGAAGAAAACCACAAAAGCGGGAGATGTCACCAAGAAGACCGCATTGCCGACAATCCCGAATACCTTCAAAATCGGTTTTCTGAAATTTAACATCAACGGGGTCGATCTCTGGTTTGCCGCATTCGTGCTGGTGCTGCTCGTATTCGGTCTGGTTATGATGTTCTCGGCGAGTTATGCCTATGCGTTTTACCATGAAGGCAACAGCTTTTACTATATATCGCGGCAGATGATATTCGCCGTGATAGGAGTAGCCGTCATGTTCGGAGTGTCATTTGTGGATTATCACGTGTGGCACAGGTTCGCGTGGGTGGTTTATGCAGTAGCTATAATACTGCTCATAATGGCGCTTTTTTATCCCGAACGCGCTCACGTGAACAGGTGGGTATGGTTCGGCCCCATAAACATACAGCCTTCCGAAATAGCAAAGCTCGCCATAATACTGCTTTACGCGGATTATGCGGTAAAATTCAGAAAACAGATACAACTTCACTCTTTTTTGTACGGTATACTTCCGTATATACTGCTTCTTATACCCATCGTAGTGCTGCTGGTGCTTGAACCTCACCTTTCAGGGACGGTGCTTTGCTGCGCGATAGCACTCATAATGATGTTCGTAGGCGGCACATCGCTCAAGTGGTTTGCTGCCGGCGGTGCGGCGCTGTGCGTCGGACTTGTGGGAGTCGTAGCGTCTGGGCTGATACAGTACGCTCAGGCGCGCCTTACGGTGTGGATGGATCCGTGGAGCGACTATCTCGGCAAGGGGTGGCAAACCATTCAGTCGCTGTACGCAATAGCGTCGGGAGGCATCACGGGTCTCGGCCTCGGAAACTCCAGACAGAAGCAGCTTTATATAAGCGAACCGCAGAACGACTTTGTATTCGCGGTGGTGTGCGAGGAGCTTGGCTTCATAGGTGCGTCCCTGGTGATAATCCTGTTTGCCCTGCTGGTGTGGAGAGGCTTTGTGGTGGGACTGCGCGCTCCGGATACCTTCGGGCTGCTGATATCGGTGGGCATGGTAGCTCAGGTGGGCCTTCAGACGGCGCTGAATATTGCGGTGGTCACAAACACCATCCCCAATACGGGCATAAGCCTCCCGTTTTTCAGTTACGGAGGCAGCTCGCTGGTTATGCTGCTGTTTGAAATGGGCATAGTCATGTCGGTCTCGCGACAATCGAGGCTGGATAAGACATAGCGGCCAAAGAAAAGACGGAAAGAAAGTGCTGAGAGATGAAAATACTGTTTACCGGGGGAGGCACCGCCGGACACATTAACCCCGCCCTTGCGATAGCCGGCGACATACGCCGTGCCCACGCGGACGCGGATATACGTTTTATGGGTTGCGCGCGGGGTATGGAGAGCACGCTCGTCCCGAAAGAGGGATATCGCCTTTATCTCGCTGAGGTATACGGGTTTGACAGGAAAAACCTCCTGCGCAACGTCAAGGTCGCCGCTTGTCTGGCAAAGGCCATAAAAAAGGCGAAAAAGATACTTTCGGAGTTTAAGCCGGACGTGGTGGTGGGCACAGGGGGATACGCGTGCTTTGCGGCCGTATACGCTGCTCATATGCTTAACATACCCATAGTCCTTCATGAGCAGAACGCGTTTCCCGGCATGGCGGTGAAAAGACTTGCCAAATACGCCGACAAAATACTTCTCACCGTGCCGGAAAGTATGAAATACCTTAAAGGGTACGAGTCAAAATGCAGGGTGGTAGGCCTTCCCATACGCCACGAGATAATGGCGGCAGCACCGTCGGCTTCACGCATCAAGCTCGGCTTTGACGGAAGGCCGGTGGTGCTGTCCGTGGCGGGCAGCCTCGGCTCAAGCGTGGTAAACGAGGTCCTCGCCGACGTTCTCGTGAGGGAAAGCCGAGAGAAAAAGTGGCAGCATGTCCACGTGACCGGCAAAAGCGGCAGCGCCGGGATGAAAGAACTGCTCGCTCAAAAAGGGTTTGCCGCGGCCGACAATCCGCAGATAAAGGTGACGGAATACATTGATATGCCGGACTATCTGGCCGCGTGCGACATAGTAGTGAGCCGTTGCGGCGCAAACGCCCTTGCGGAAATAAAGGCCACCGGCAAACCGTCGATCCTCATACCGTCGCCGTGGGTGGCGGAAAACCACCAGTATTACAACGGCATGACTCTTGTTTCCGCCGGCGCGGCGGTCATGATTGAAGAAAAAGATCTCACCGCAGATAAGCTGTACGACGCGCTGGAAGACCTTCTTTCTAACAGGGACAGGCTTGACTCTATCGGCAAAAAGGCGCTGGAGCTTGCGATATTTGATGCCAACGAACGTATAATGAACGAAATACAACCGTATCTCAGGTAGAGACGGCCGCATTGTCCGGCACACACAAAGCCCCTCCGGCATAGTATGAACTGTCCGTCCGGAGAAAGGGTGCGTGAAATGTCGGAATTCATTATACGCGGAGGAAACAGGCTGACAGGAAGTATAAAGGTGCAGGGCGCAAAAAACAGCGTGCTGCCAATATTGGCGGCTACGTTGCTCACAAACGAGACGTGTGTAATACATAATTGTCCCCGGCTGAGCGACGTGGACATATCTGTCCAGATACTCAGGCATTTAGGATGTCAGGTTGCAAGGGAAGGCAACACCGTTACGGTTGAGGGAAGCGGAGTGTGCAGAGGCGACGTTCCCGAACAGCTCATGAGGAAAATGAGGTCATCCATAGTGTTTCTCGGCGCCATAATAGGGCGCACCGGTATGGCCAGAATGAGCGCGCCGGGCGGGTGCGAACTGGGCAACCGGCCCATAGACCTACATATGGCCGCGCTTCGCAGGCTCGGAGTAAACGTGGACGAGACGGGCGGCTTCATAAACTGCTGCTGCTCAAGGCCCAGAGGCTGTGAGATAACACTTGGATTCCCGTCGGTGGGGGCCACCGAAAACATCATGCTTACGGCAAGCCTTGCAAGCGGCAGGACAGTGGTACGCAATGCCGCCAGGGAACCGGAGATATGCGATCTGGCCGAGTTCATAAATAAAATGGGCGGAAGGATATCGGGAGCAGGTGAAAGCACTGTGGCGATCGAGGGCGTACCTTGTCTCCACGGTTGCGAGCATACCGTGATACCGGACAGGATAGTTTCAGCCACCATAATGTCGGCGGCAGCAGTCACCAACGGCGACGTGGAACTTACAAACATGAGACCCGAGCACGTGTCTCCCATAATAACGGCTTTGGAGGAAATGGGCTGCAGCGTGACCGGCGGGGACACGTGGTGCAGGATTAAGGCGCCGGAACGCCTTGCGCCGGCATGTACCGTGCGTACCATGCCTTACCCCGGTTTCCCGACGGACGCACAGGCTCCGCTTATGGCGGTGGCTGCGGTGGCGAACGGGACGACGGTTTTCATAGAAAGTATTTTTGACAGCAGATACAAGCATGTGGCGGAGCTGAACCGCCTTGGCGCAAAAATAAGTACGGACGGCAGAACCGCGGTGGTCTGCGGCGTGAGCAGGCTTACTGGAGCGGCGGTAGAGTCCACCGACCTGCGGGGCGGAGCAGCCTTGGTGGTGGCCGGGCTCAACGCCTACGGCGAGACCAGAGTGGGAAATATATGTCATATAGACAGAGGCTACGAGTTTTTTGAAAAGCAGATATCTCTTTTAGGCGGGGATATAGTCAGAGTGTAAAGAAACGGAACGGAAAAGAAAGGTAATCACGGTAACGGACATGACACGCGGGAAATCAATGTGCAAAAGAAGAACGTCAGTAAGAAGGGGTAACGCGGCGGCGATATACCTTCTGATCGGCGTTCTTTTGGTGCTTGTTTTTGCGGTGCTGTCGGTGACGGTATTTTTCAGGGCGGATAATTTCACCGTCACGGGTGAAACCCCGTATACCCCGGAGCAGGTGATAGCCGCCAGCGGCATTACGGCGGGCGAAAACCTTCTGCGTCTGGACAAGGAAGCCGCGGAACGGAGGATACTGGCCGGGCTGCCGTACGTGGAAAGCGCGAAGGTGGAGATCTCGCTGCCGTCAACAGTGAACATCACGGTAACGCAAGCCGAGGAATACGCGTATATATCGGACGGGCAGAGCTGCTGGATACTGAACAGCGACGGCAGGGTGCTCGGAAAGTCGGAGACCGTATCCCCCGGCCTGATACGCCTTTTCGGCGTGTCAGCGCCGGAGGCGAGCCTGGAAGAAAACGCCGAGCTGGGCCTACGGACGTACGCCGGGTTTGACGACGAGAGGACGCGGGAGGCATTCCATGACCTGTCCGTATACCTTGCTGAGGCGAACATAGGCGATGTCACCCATATCGACGCCGGCAGCTATCTGAATATTTCTTTTGTGATAGACAGCAGGGTCCGTGTGGAAATGGGCACCGTTGTCGACATGGAGTACAAAATGAAGTTCGTAAAAAAACTTTTTCTCAGCGAAGACTATATACCCTCCACGGGTTATGCAATACTTGACGTGAGCAATACCGACAGAGTGTCACTGCTGACAAATGTGGCAGGGGACATAAGCATAGAAGATATTTTGGGAGAAAACAACGCAGGATGAGAGAGCAGGCTGATTTTTAAGGTTTTTGTCTGCTTTTTTTTCTATATCTATTGAAAAAAATCCGGCCGTATAGTAGAATACTATAGATTGTAAGGTTGATTTAGGGTCATCTTTTCAAATAACGGAGGTATTGGTATGTTTGAGCCGGCTGTTGAGATGGACAGTGTCATCAAAATAAAAGTAATAGGCGTCGGCGGCGGCGGAAACAACGCAGTCGACCGCATGATACGCGCAGGGGTAAAGGGTGTGGAGTTCGTGGCGGTGAACACGGACAAGCAGCAGCTTTTTAATTCACAGGCTACCCACAAGGTTCAGATAGGTGAAAAACTCACCCACGGCCGCGGAGCCGGCGCTAAACCTGAGATCGGCAAGAAGTCGGCGGAAGAGAGCCGGGACGAAATAGCCAATGCTCTCCGCGGGACAAGCATGGTGTTCATAACGGCGGGTATGGGCGGCGGCACCGGAACGGGTGCTGCGCCGGTGATTGCGGCTATTGCCAAAGAAATGAACATACTGACGGTGGGAGTGGTCACAAAGCCCTTTGCGTTTGAAGGGCGGCGCAAAATGGAAGCTGCCGAAATGGGCATAACCGAGCTTCGCCAGCACGTGGACTCGCTTGTCGTGGTGCCCAATGAGCGGCTGAAGTATGTGTCGGAGCAGAAGATTTCTCTTTTCAACGCGTTTGAGATAGCAGACGACGTGCTCCGTCAGGGAGTGCAGAGTATTTCGGACCTTATACTTGTTCCCGGGATGCTCAATCTTGACTTTGCAGACGTAACTACCGTAATGCGCGACGCGGGATATGCCCACATGGGAGTCGGGTGTGCTTCGGGAGAAGACAAGGCTCAGAGAGCCGCGGAAATAGCCATAGCAAGCCCGCTGCTGGAGACGTCCATAAGCGGCGCGAACGGCGTGATAATCAACTTCACCGCCTCTCCCGATATCGGACTCGACGAGATAGAGACTGCTGCCCAAATGATAACGAGGGAAAGTGATCCCAGCGCTACCATAATATGGGGCGTTGCGTTCGACCCCGCTATGGAGGATGCGCTCAGGGTGACGGTTATAGCTACCGGTTTTGCAACTCTTGCCAACCCCGATGCAGTGCCGGGTTCATCCCAAAACGGTGCGGGAATGGGCTTCGGTTCGTCGTCCGCACAGCAGAGCAGACAGGAGAGCCGGAACGACACGTTTGAAAGCTTTGACGACGACCTTGACCGCATTTTCGGCAACTTCGGCAAATGATGCGGTTTTGTTGCCCGTCAGCGGTCCACGTGATAGAGGACATAGCCGGAGCGATACATGGAGCGCCGCGGCCCGGCGCTTGCCTGCGGTAAGCGTGCGTTTGCCGGGACGGTTTTAAGCTGAGGCGGCGGATATTTTCCGCCGCCATTTTATATTCCGGCGATTTTCAAAGGACACAAATAAGAAAAGGCGTACATCCGTTTTTCGAACGGAACACGTTCTCGGGGGAGGAAGACAGCACAGATGAAAGAGGGCAAGCGCGTAATCATATGGTCAGCGGTTTTTGCCGCCCTGCTCGCATGGTGTCTGATTTCAGCATCCGGAAGTGACAGTTTCACAATTTTCTTTGACGGCTGGTGGACACTTTTTGTTATAATTCCGGCAGCGGACGACATTTTCCGCCGAGGCCTCAAAACAGCGAACCTGGTGTGCGCTATGTCCGGAGCGATACTGTTTATAGCCGTGCAGGACTTTATACGTTGGGAGAGCATAGGAAAATTTATAGTCCCGGTTATGGTTGTAATAGCAGGAGCGGGAATAATATTTTCGGGTCTGAGCGCGGGCGCGGATAAAACAGGACGCAGCGTGCGTCCTCATCCGGAAGATGGAGTTGAGGGCGCAGACGCAGCCGGCGTGGTAACAACTATAGACGACGGGGAAGAAGCAGAAGTTTCCGCGGTATTTTCATCGGTAAAATTTGAAAGCATACGCGGAGCAGCGGTGACATATGCTTCATGTACCAGCGTTTTCGGCCACGCTGTATTGGATCTGTCGGAGGCAGATATAAGCGGCGGGCTGAACATGACGGTGAATGTCGTATTCGGCAGCGCCGAAATCATACTTCCGCCCGGAACGGCGGCGGGCACGGACGGTTTGCTTGTGATTGCCGGATGCTCAAACAGTGCGCTCGTCAATGAACAGGCGGATTGCCATAAAGCAGACGTTGAATACAACTGCGTTTTCGGCAGCGTCACTGTTTACTGTGCGGCTGCGGCACAGTGCAAGGGAACAAACATTTGCAAGTGAGTAGCAACTAAGTAAAATCAAATAAAATTAAAGAGGGGCGGGTATAAATGGGACTTATAAGAGCGGGAATCGGAGCGTTGGGAGGCACTCTTGCGGATCAGTGGAAGGAATTTTTCTACTGCGATGCACTGGACAAGGAGATCCTTGCGGCAAAAGGAAGAAAACGCACCGGCAGCCGGACCTCGAATACCAAAGGCAGCGACAATATAATTTCAAACGGGTCGGGCATCGCCGTGGCGGACGGACAGTGCATGATGATCGTCGAACAGGGCAAGGTTGTGGAAGTTTGCGCCGAACCGGGCGAATTCATATATGATACTTCCACTGAGCCGAGCATTTTTGCAGGAAGCCTCGGGCGCAGCATTATCGACACGTTTAAGACCATAGGGAAACGTTTCACCTACGGAGGCGACACCGGCAAGGACCAGAGAGTATATTATTTCAACACGAAGGAAATCGGCGACAATAAGTTCGGGACTGCGAACCCGGTACCTTTCCGCGTGATAGTGGACGAGGCCATGGGAATGAAAATGTCGGTGGATCTTCGCTGCAACGGGGTGTTCTCCTACAAGATAGTCGACCCGCTTCTGTTTTATACCAACGTGTGCGGAAATATATCGGGTGAATATAACCGTGAAGAAATCGACTCCATGCTGAAGGGTGAGCTCATGAACGCCCTTCAGCCGGCCCTTGCCAAGGTAGCCGACAGGCGGATAATGTATTACGAGATCCCCGGGCACACTACGGAAATAGCGTCTGCGCTGAGGGAGATACTTTCATCTGAATGGAAAGAGAAGAGGGGACTTGAGGTCTTTTCCATTGCCTTCAATTCGGTATCGATACCGGAAGACCAGCGCCGTAAAATCACCCAGTGGGAAGAGAACGCCATGCTCAGCAACCCGAATCTTGCGGCCGCGCACCTTGTGGGCGGTCAGGTGTCCGCCATGAACAAGGCGGCTGAAAACGAGGGCGGTGCCATGGCGGGCTTCATGGGAATGGGCATGGCCATGAATGCCGGCGGAGCCAACGCACAGAGCCTGTTTGGAATGGGCAGACAACAGGCGGCTGCCCGGGAAACGGATCAGGATGACAGCTGGAGATGTTCCTGCGGAGCCGTTGCCGTGGGAAAGTTTTGCCATAACTGCGGTGCGAAAAAACCCGAGCCGATTGTTTCCGGAGCGTGGAAGTGCAAATGCGGCGCCACCGTCACGGGAAATTTCTGCCCGGAATGCGGCAGCCCGAGACCCGTGGACGGGAAAGGCTGGAAATGCTCATGCGGTACGGTGAACAGAGGTAAATTCTGCCAAAACTGCGGCGCGAAGAAGCCTCAAGGAGAGCCTCTTTACCGGTGCGACAAGTGCGGGTGGGAACCGGAGGATCCGCTGAACCCGCCCAAGTTCTGTCCCGAATGCGGGGACCCGTTCGACGAAGGGGACAGGAGGTAACGGAAAGGGGAAGCGGATATGTCTGAACTGCGGGAATTCAAATGCCCGAGCTGCGGAGGAGCGATAGTATTTGATGCGGGTCTGCAGAAAATGAAGTGCCCGTTCTGCGGCACGGAATTTGACGTTGACACGCTCAGGGATTACGACGAGGACCTGAAAAACGACTCCGGCGACAGCATGCAGTGGGATGCGAAGCCCGGGAGCGAGTGGCAGGAAAGCGAGGCGGAAGGCTTCAAAGTGTACGTTTGCAGGTCCTGCGGCGGAGAAATCGTCGGAGACGAGAACACGGCCGCCTCATCCTGCCCGTTTTGCGGGAACCCGGTGATAATGACGGACAATCTTTCGGGCATGCTCAGGCCGGACTATGTGATTCCGTTCAAACTTGACAAAAACGCCGCCAAAGAGGGACTTAAAAAATATCTTTCCGGCAAACGTTTGCTGCCTCAGGTATTTAAGGATGAAAATCATATAGACGAAATTAAAGGGATATACGTGCCGTTCTGGCTTTTCGACACGGATGCGGACGCGTCGGCTCGCTACAGGGCCACGAGAGTGCGGGCGTGGAGCACGATGGACTATAATTTTACGGAAACCAGCTTTTACTCCGTATATCGCGGAGGGAAAATGGGCTTTGAAAGGGTCCCCGTGGACGGCTCGTCAAAAATGGCGGACGACATCATGGAATCCATAGAACCCTACGATTTTTCCGCTGCGGTGGATTTCCAGACAGCGTATCTCGCGGGATACCTTGCAGACAAGTACGATGTGGACGCGGAGCAAAGCATAGTCCGTGCAAACGAGAGAATAAAACGTTCGGCGGAGGAGATGCTGGCTTCCACGGTGTCCGGATATTCCACGGTCACACCGGAAAGCAGCAGCGTGCGTTTTTCCGGCGGCAGCGCAAAATACGCCCTTTACCCGGTATGGCTGTTAAACACGGAGTGGGAGGGCAAACGATATACGTTTGCCATGAACGGGCAGACGGGAAAGTTTGTGGGCGACCTGCCGGTGGACAAACGGGCTGCGCTTAAATGGACCGTCGGGCTTACGGCCCTGTGTTCGGCGCTTGCTTACGGCGGTATGTGGCTGCTGTGGCTGCTGGGTGTACTGTAAGGGGGCGGGAGAGATGAGAAAAAGCGTATTGTGTATACTGCTTGCCGCCGTCTTGGGACTTTTTTGCTGTGTGTCGCCCGCGTTCGCGATAAACGAAGGCTACGGGCGCCTGATGGACGAAGCAGGACTTCTGACAGCCGAAGAAAAAAGCGAGCTGAGCCGTACGCTGGACGAAATCAGCGAACGGCAGGGCATGGATGTGGTGATAGTAACAGTCTACAGCCTGTACGGCCAAAGCGCCATGAGGTTTGCCGACGACTATTTTGACTACAACGGATACGGTCAGGGAGCGGACCGCAGCGGCGTGCTGCTTCTGCACAGTCCCGGGGACCGGGAGTGGTGGATAACCACGCGGGGGTATGGGATCACCGCGTTTACGGACGCGGGCCTTGATTATATCGGGGAGCAGATAACGGGATACCTTGCCGACGGAGACAATGCCGCCGCGTACGGAAGATTTGCCGAGCTGTGCGATGAATTCATCACACAGGCGAAAAACGGTTCCCCGTACGATTATGGAACGCTCCCCCGGGACCCGCTGCCTCTGTGGACTATCCCTCTTGCTGTTGCCATCGGACTGATAGCGGCATTTTTAATAGTGGGAGCAATGAAAGCAAAGCTGAAAACGGTGCGTTTCAAGGCGGAAGCCAACAGCTATATCCGTAAAGGCAGCTTCGCGGTGACACAGAGCCGGGATACGTTCCTTTACAGACATGTTATGAGAACTCCGAGGCCGAGAAATACCGGAGGCGGCGGAAGCAGGACTCACGTCGGGTCGTCGGGGGCGCGTCACGGAGGCAGAGGCGGAAGATACTGACCGCCCCTACCACGGGCAGGGCAGAGGACCCGCTCCGGGCGGCGGTCGGACCGAAGCTGCAGGCCCCGTACGGATTGATCGTTTTTCATGTGTCTGCGACTGTTCGGACGACGAAAATAAATATGAGCCTGAATATTCTGACAGGGTTGTTTGTCGGAAAATATTCAGGCTCTTTCAAATACAGCGGTACAAATACGAAGTAGGCCGGGGAAAAGATAACAGCAGGAAAAGCTGCTCTTTAAAAGTCAAAAGCCGGTTCAAAAGCTCGAGGTGTGGTCTCAAACCGGTTTTAAAAATCCCAAAGTAAAACACGGGAAGACCCTTGCGGATCCTCCCGTGCTCTCTTGTTTTCTCATCCGGGGTGTTTCCGGCTGACGAACATGGCAGAGCGGATGCAGTTAAATCCGAACTTAAATCTGAGTTTTCTATTTCACTCAGACTGACGGTTTCAGAGCCGTCTTTATAGTTAAAGGTTATCACCATTTTATCATCATACAGATAAATCGTGTTGATAAAACTATCAATCAGTCGGCGCTTATGATCTAAACGGCGAGTATTGTATTTGCGGAAACGATGGAACCAAAAGAGAATTTGGTCTTTTGTAAGCAACGGCTTTGACATTTCCTCTTTGATGATTTGAACAGAGATGTCACTCTTTTGCTTTTCCAAATCTTCAAGGCGTTGCTTGGTAGATGGAGTAACAATACCTTGCTGAATGGCATTAAGAAGATTATCAATGCCTCTTTGAATATCTGCATACTGTTTTCTGAGCATTGGCAAAACAGTATTCTCTTTACCTTGGATTTCCATTATAGTATCGGCAATCTTTTCAAGGAGAGTATCATCAAAAAGCACCTTTTCAATTTGCTTTACAACAAGGTCTTCTATCCAATCTTTCTTAACAGTTTTCTTATCACAACCGCTATGTTTTTTAACACCAACGCATTTGTAATAGCGATATACCGTTGAGGTCTTGCTCGTTCCGCTTTCGCCAACCATAAAGCAGTCGCATTTACCGCAACGCAACTTTGTGGTCAGCAAATATTCGTCTTCGGCTTTATGTTTTGCCGGAGCCTTTTTGTTTGCAGCCATACGGCGCTGAACACGGTCAAATAACTCATCGGGAATGATAGCGGGAATACCGTGCGGATGAATAATATCACGATATTTGAACTCACCAATATAACGGCGGTTTTTAAGCATTCGTGTTACCATATCAACACCGATTTTACCGCCAAATACAGAGTGCAAACCCTTGGCGTTCATTTCCTGTGCAATCTCGGTCATAGAAGCACCTTCAGCATAACGCTTAAAGGCTTCCAGAACGGCAGGCGCAACCAAGGGATCTATTTGGAAATGTTGTTCACTATCAATGGTGTATCCTAACGGCAAAGTGCCGCCGTTGAATTTGCATTTATAAGCGTTTTCAGTAAGACCACGAACAACCTTTTCAGATAGCTCGGCAGAGTAATATTCCGCCATACCTTCAAGCACCGCTTCCATAAGAATGCCTTCCGAACCTTCGGAAATCTTTTCGGTGGCGGATATAACCTTCACACCGTTTTTACGGAGTGCAGCTTTATAATGCGCAGAGTCGTAACGGTCACGCGCAAAGCGGTCGAGTTTCCATACAATGATATGTTCAAACTTTTTGCTTGCACTATCTTTTATCATCTTCTGAAAGTCGGGACGGTTATCCGTTCTGGCAGAGAAAGCACGGTCGATATATGTACCAACGATTTGAATATCGTTCTTTTCAGCAAATGCCTTGCACTCACGCAATTGACCTTCAATCGACTCTTCACGCTGATTATCGCTTGAATATCGCGCATATATTACAGCTGTCATTGTATCACTCTCCTTTTAATTGATTTTCTGAAATTTCTTTAAAAGTTCCGTCTTCGTTTCTCAAAAAAGACATGACAAGATCTGGTTCTTGATATATATCATCAAAATTGACACCCCATGCTTCCAAAAAGAATGCTAAAACCTTTGCATAATCTTTTTGCGACCAATCAGTATATCCAATACCACCCATTTGTTGAGAAAAGATAAATTGAGGTTTTTTATCTTCATTGAATGATAAAATATAACTTGGTGTGCGAATAAACAAAGAAACCTTGTACTGAAATTTCGCGCAAATTTCGGCAAATTGAATAGGATGCAGCGGTTTATTCAGCAACTCTAACATATCAGGGTGTTCATAAAAGAAGTTTTCATTATAGGCATTATCCATCAAATGAGTAACAATCCCTATATCATTCATTCTTATGAAAAATGTTTGTGTAAAAGGATTGTCGAAAGCCCAATATTTATGCTCATCCGGTTTAATTTTAAAAAGAAGCATGCTGTAAGGTTTGCCGCTGAACTCTATCTTTTCTGACAATATAGATTGCAAAAATGTATATTGCATTTTTCGTTGACTTAAATATTCTTCATCACAAATAGTTCCATTCTCCGGATGAGCGCGATTAATGCTTAATGAAAGTTCTTTGAAAAGCATTCCATAAGACAATTTATTTAACCATAGAAAGATTTTATCTTTATCAAGTTTTACAAATTCGTCATATCCTTGTTCCACAGCACGCTCAATAGGTTTTTCAAATAGGGCACTCATTTTGCCATTGCATTTTTTACAACAAGGAATCTTTAAGTCTTTATATTTAATTGTAGTTTTATTTAATAAATCCAGTCTTTGATTCCAAAGATTAAATTTATTTTGTAACCACTTTGGATAAACATGTTCTTCAGAAGTGTTTTCTGCATTTAAGTCATCTCCGCAAAGGAAACATTTATCGTATGTAAATGTCATCCTGTCAAAAGGATCAAATTTTCCGACGTCCATTATATTTTTCCCTCCGCTTGTCCACTATTTACCCAAGTATCAATTTCGGAAAGTTTGAACTTCCACTTCTTGCCGACTTTGTGCGCCGGCATACCTTTATTAGCGATCCATTTTAATGCAGAGTCGCGGCTAATGCCGAGATATTTACATATCTCAGGCATAGAGTAATATCTATCTTCAAAATCGGTCATAGTGCACACCTCTTTTTATTTTTCTTAATTATACCATACAACTGCAGATTAGTAAAGTTAATTGTCGGTTATTGTATGGTATGGATTCTCCCGGATTATTTTAGACACATATATTTTGAAGATTACTATTGTAACTCTTACAATTGTAGTTTATAATAAAAATAAGAAAATTGTCGAATTTTCGGCGACGAAATACAATTGTGTATTATTGTGTTGACATTTAGAATACAAATGTAGTATAATGGTAAACAGAAAGGTGAAGTAAATGGATAAAAAATTAATTATTACTTCGAAAAAGTACAGGGGCGAAACTATGGTAGTATCATCACGACTAACAAATGAATTAGTTGAAGAACTTGATAAAATCGCAGAGAAGACCGGGCGTACCAGGAATGAGATAATTCAGTTGTGTTTGGAGTTTGCTGTTGATAACCTTGAGATACAGGAGGGTAAATCTAATGGCACAGATAACTGATATCATCAAGTACGAGGGCGATAATAGTACATTTATATGGAAACATCCTTGCGAAGACTTTAATAGCCTTACGCAGTTAATTGTTCACGAGAGCCAAGAAGCAATATTCTTTATGAATGGCCAAGCACTTGAT
>CASDVX010000090.1 GCA_949284545.1 uncultured Eubacteriales bacterium | reverse complement strand
GTTCGCGGTGCGGGAATTAGCCGCGGTGGCTATCTTCATGCCCAAAAAGCCCGACAGTCCGCTGAAAATTCCGCCCGTAACAAAGGCAAAGGGCGTATATATGCTCATTATATCGCCCGGTATCAGCGCCAGAACCAGCAGGATCACGAACACCGCTATGAAAAACAGCGACACCGCTCTGTACTGTCTCTTGAGGTACGCGTTGGCCCCTTTTCTTATGCTGCCGGCTATCTGCGCCATTTTAGGCGTGCCCTCTGAGTAGCTCATTACTTTTTTCGCCGTCACAAAAGCGAAAATCAGAGCCGCCAACGCCGCCGCAATGCTCAGAAACTCAAGATGCTCCATCGATACCACGTTCCTTTCTTTCGGTCCGGCGGACGGGGGAATGCCTCCGCCCCGCCGAAATCCCCGGTCAACTGCGGTTCCGCGTCCCGAAGTTGCCTCCGTGGACACACCGTGTTTACTGTATCTTTAAAAATACCATAAAACCTGTCTCCCGTCAACTGCAACTTTGACGCTCGACTCCGCAAAAACCGCCCGTTTCCGGGGTACGCGTACCGAAAGACCGCTGATGAACACGTTTATTCTATTTTATTGAACCTCGCCGTCACCATGCTCCCTTTGCCTTCCCCGTCCGTTATAGCGACCTTGAGGACGCAGGACCCGGAAAGCTCTATGCTGCCGCCGCATTTGACCGCAGTGTCTGACGTCATGGGATCGGAACCGTCTACCGTATACTTCACGGTGGCATTATCGGGTGCGGAAACGGTGACCGCTCCCTCGATCTTACCGCCGTACCGGCTGAGGGTGAGCATGGACAGACGCACCGCGTATCCCTGTCCGGCGGCAAGGTCCCCTATCTCTATGGTGTCCCCATT
This sequence comes from uncultured Eubacteriales bacterium, assembly GCA_949284545.1. Lineage (GTDB taxonomy): Bacteria > Bacillota > Clostridia > Oscillospirales > CAJFTT01 > CASDVX01. The sequence goes on along the minus strand of CASDVX010000090.1, from coordinate 5,472 downwards.
CGTGACCGTGAGGGTCTTGCTCTTCATTCCGGACGCGGTGTCATACCACACTTCCGCCGTGTACTCTCCCTCCGGGAGGAATTCCGACAGGGTTATCTTGGCTCCGGAAACCGTGTCGGACGCCACTCCCCCTACGAACCAGACCCCGTCCTTCTCCTTGGCGTAGGAAGAATAGCTCCCTATCCTGCTGTCGGACATGACGTAGGTCCTGTCCCATACGGTGGGTATGGATTTTATAAGCTCCACTGCGGGGCTGTTCAGTATATCCTCCGGCTTGGAGGCTATTACCATGAGCGGTGAATCCATGCATATTATCGAGCCTATCTCCATGGCGTTATAGGTGCCGGGAGTCCAGTCCGCGTGTCCGCACAGGTACCGCGTGAAAAGCTGCGAGTTTATGAGCGTGGCGTACTGGACCACGTCCGCGCTCGGCATCTGGAAATATTCTCCGCCGTGTATCCCTTCTCTGTTGAGCTCGTTGGGATAGGTTATGTTGAAGCCTGTGTTCTTGTTGCAGCCGTGGAAATCTATGACGAGCTGATTCTCCGCAGACTTTTTGAGGATGTACTGCTGAAGCTCGGTGGTGTAGGTATTGGATTCGTCCCACCAGAAATCTATCTTGGCGCCTGACATGCCCGTGTCAACCAAAAACTGTATGTACTCGTCCGCCTCCGCCTCGTTCTGCATCTTGTTGAAGCCCGCGGTCCCGCTGGTTATCCCGCCCCAGAGGATCTGCTTGACGTTGTTCGCCGCGCCTTTGGCTCCAAGCGACGTAAGCTCCTCCTTGTAGTTTTCCCATTTGGGCCAGCCGTCGTCGATGATGTTGTACTCAAATCCCAGCTCGGCAGCTACATTTATATATCTTTCCATCATAGAGGGAGTGGGTATCCCTCCCCAGCCGAGTTCGCCGAACAGGCCTTCGGCCACCCATGACCATGTGCTCCTCCCCGGCTCGATCCACGAGGCATCCCCGTAAAGGCTTTCGTCGGGAAGCGCCGCAAGAGTGTAAATGTTGTAGTTGTTTACAAGACCGTTTAAGTCGTCGGCTATGTTCACGAGCCTCCAGCCCGTAACGATCTCCTTATCATTGGAGAAGGATGCCGTGGACATAAACGTCGTGCCGTAAGTAGCGTCCCCCTCGGCGGTAAGCACGGTGCCGGGATAGCTGTCGTTGAGGTCGCCCTCCATAAGGGCGATATACCCCTCGTTGTCTCCCACTATCGCCGTAAGCGGATTGTATATGGGATATCCCGGCTGGTCGTCCGGCGAATGGGCCTCGTGAAGACTCTCGTAATCCCGCGTGCCGAGCGCGCCGCTGTAAACGCTGTACCAGCACTCGCTCACGTCCTGTCTCAGCGCATAGGTAGTCTTTTCGGTTATTACGCCGGCGTTGCCAGCCTCCGGAAGAAGGTATCTGAAGGCTATACCGTCGTTATACACCCTCGTCTCAAGGGTGAACTGCTTGTCGTCCTTGGAAAATGTGAACACCGCCTCAAGGCAGCGGCATTTGACAACGCTCTGGTTGCCCATGAGCTCCCGGTCTTCCTTTATGTACTCCACGTCGGCCGATACCAGCTCCGCCCCGCTCCCGTAATCGGTGCTTCCCACCTTGACTCCCAGTCTGGACGGGCGCACCCACTGGGTCATGCCGTTCTCCTCGGCTCTGTCAAGGCAATAGTAAAGCGTGTCGCCCGTTACCAGGGTCATAACAACCTTCTTATCCGGCGAATAAATGAGATAGCCTCCCTCAGCCTGGACAAGGTGCTCCTCCGGGTTTATCACCGGCTCGTATTCGGAGGGTTCCACCGGCGACGACGGGGTGCAGGACGCCAGCAGTGTCACGGTCATTGCCGCGGCTGCCGCGCGCAAACACAGTTTTTTCTTCATCGTCATATCTCCTTTCACGGTTTTGTTTTGTTGACCATGGGTTTAGTTAATCGTTTGATTGTGGCTATTATACATCTTTGAACTTAAAATTACAATAGCGATTGTGCATATTTTTGAGTTTGCGGCCGCTCATATTGAAAGCTGCCGCACTGCATGGTACAATCAGCATGCAGGAACGCCGCAAAATCTCAGGCGGAAGGACTTCCGTGCGGCCACGGCAGCGCGGCCGGCGAAAAGGCTGCAGTTCGGTCGGTATGAAAGGCGGCGCGGGGATGCTGGTCGCGGCGCGGCCGGCGAGAGGCAGCGCAGCCGGTGTGGAAGGCAGTGCGGCCGGCGGAAAGGGCGGCGCGGTCGACGGAAAGGGCGGCGCGGTCGACGGAAAAAGCAGCGCGGACGGTCTAAGAAACGACAGCGGCGCGGGCCGGGCGCGCGTCCCGGCAGCGGAAGTTCCATGCCGCCGCGTACCCCGGTCTGCGGACACGTTTCCGGCGGCGGGCCGGAACATATGAAAGGAGGAAAAAAACGCCATGAAATTTGTTCCCGATCTCAGACTTTGCGGGGATTTTGACTGTATAAGCGTTAACCGTCTGCCTCCCCGCGCATATTTTATACCGTTTAAGTCCGAGGCGGAGGCACGGCGCGCTGACCCCGCGGGCGAGCGGGAAAGCAGCGGGAAAATAATATTCCTTTCGGGAAGGTGGCGGTTTGCTTACTACAGCCGCGCCTCTCTCGTGCCCGAAACCGTGGATACCGACACGGATCTCGGCCGGGAGACCTGCGTTCCCTCAACATGGCAGAGAACGGGGTATGAGCCGCCGGTGTACATAAATTTCCGGTATCCTTTCACCCCGAATCCGCCGGAAATACCCGATGACGCCCCCGTCTCGGTATACAGTCGGGATTTTGAGCTTGAAAATACCTTAGGAATGAGGTACATACTCACGTTTCTGGGTGTGACGCCCTGCGTGGGCGTATATTTGAACGGCAGTTTCGTCGGGTACAGCGAATCCGGTCACAACGCCGCGGAATTTGACATCTCCCCCTACGTGCGCCCGGGTAAAAACACCGTCGCGGCGGTGGTATGCAAGTGGTCGACGGCGACCTATCTGGAGTGCCAGGATATGTTCAGGGAAACGGGCATCTTCCGGGACGTGTACATACACGCGGAAAGAAGCACGCACATATACGATTACCGGGTAAAAACCGCCAAACGCGGTGACGGTTGGGCGATGGACGGCGAGATATCCCTGCACGGCGAAACGGCGGGCATAAACGTTGAGGTCAAGCTGACAGAACGCGGGTCCGGGGCAGCGGCGGGATATGTGAAAAAGGCGGCGGAAAAGGAAACGTCCTTTTCGTTCCTTGTTCCGGACGCCGCGGAATGGTCCGCCGAGACGCCCAATCTCTATGAGCTTTTCATTCTTTTGTCGGATTCGGACGGGGTATTTGACGCCGTCCGTGTTCCGACCGGTTTTCGCAGAGTGGAGATACGGGGCGAGGATTTTCTCTTTAACGGCAGGAAAATAAAATTCAAGGGAGTGAACCATCACGACACCACTCCCCACGGCGGATATGTCATGACCCCCGCGGAGCTTGAGCGGGACGTCAGGCTTATGAAGGAATTCAACGTCAACGCCGTCCGCACATCCCATTACCCTCCCGATCCGCTGTTTATCATCCTCTGCGACATATACGGTCTTTACGTCGTTGACGAAGCGGACATAGAGACCCACGGCTGTTTTGCCGACCCGGAGCATTCGTTTAATATAAGCGACGACGGCGGCTGGGCGGACAGATACCTTGAGCGGGTGACGAGTATGTGTATGCGCGACCGGAACCATCCGTCCGTCACCATGTGGTCCCTCGGCAACGAATCGGGCATAGGGCAAAATCACGACAGGTGCTATGCGCTCCTGAAGGAGCTTGACCCCGCGATCCCCGTCCATTACGAGGGGGCGGCGTGGACGCCTAAGGGCGCCTACGACGTATATTCCGAGATGTACACCTCTACAAAAAGCATGGAAAACATACGGCTTCGCAGAGAGGGGGACGTTCACAACGGAAAGCCGTTTTTCCTCTGCGAATACGCCCACGCCATGGGCGTCGGGCCGGGCGGGCTCACGGACTATGTGGATATGTTTTACTCCGACGACAGGTTCATGGGCGGCTGCATATGGGAGTGGGCCGACCATGCCGTTCTCCACCGTGAGCCGGGCGCGCCCTTCCTCTACACCTACGGGGGCGATCACGGGGAAAGGATACACGACTCCAATTTCTGCGTTGACGGTCTCTTTTACCCGGACCGCAGGCCCCATACGGGCGCTTTCCTCATGAAGTACGCCTACAGACCCGTCAGGGCGGCGATTACGGACGTACCGGGAGTATATTTGTTTACCAATACTCAAAGGTTTCTTTCCACGGAAAATACGGACATAAAGTGGGAGCTTCTGAAGAACTTTTCTCCCGTGAGCGCGGGCAGCGTAAGGGTGAACATACCGCCCTGTGAAAGCAGGCTCGTCGATCTTTGTCATCCCGCCGCCGACAGAGAAAACGACTGGTTCATCAATTTCACCTATTCGGAAGGCGGGAAAACCGTCGCCCGCGAGCAGATAGTTTTGAACAGGCGCGGAGGCGCTCCGGTGCCGGGCGGCTCTGCGAACGGTCTATACCGTGCTGCGGAGGCAGGCGGCTCTGCGAACGGCGCATGCCGTGCTCCGAAGTCTTCGCGGAGAGGAGAAAATACCGTTTTTCTCTTTGACGGCGGGGAGGCGGTTTTTTGTCCTTCGTCCGGCAGGCTCGTGAGCTATATGGTAGACGGGCGCGAGATGCTCAATCCTTCCCCAGCCGGTGGGGAAAATGGCATAATTCCCTCTTTGTACCGCGCGCCCATAGACAATGACCGCGGCGTGAGCGCCTCATGGGACGGGTGCGGGCTTGACGGGCTTTCCTTTTCATGCGCGGATTTTACCTTTTGCGAGGAAGCGGACCGCGCGCGGGTAAGGACGCGCATTGCGGTAAATTCGAAAGCGGGATGTCTCGGCTTTACGGAAATGGATTATTCCGTGTTTTCGGACGGCTCCGTAACGCTTGCCGCAAGACTGGCGCCTTCGGAGAAAATGTGCCCGGAGCTTCCGAGATTCGGTATTTTTGCCGAGCTGTCACCAAACCTGAGAAACGCGGAATACTGTGGTTTGGGCCCATATGAAAATCTGCCGGATTTCTGCGGTCATGCTTTTCTCGGGCGGTACCTCGCGCGGGTGGAGGATATGCACGAGCCCTATATAAAGCCGCAGGACAACGGCAACCACGGCGGTACGACGCTGCTGAGCCTCACCGACGGCGACGGGTTCGGCCTATCGGTGACCGGGGAAAAGCCTTTCAGCTTCAGCGTGCACGACTACACCCCGGGCAGCCTGTGCAGGGCGAAGCACCGGGAGGATATCCGGGACGAAGGGACCGTGGCTCTGAGTGTGGACGGCTTTGTCCGCGGGGCGGGAAGCGCCAGCTGCGGGCATCCTCCCGCGGCGGAATACACAGTCAGGAGCGGGGACGGGCTCAGATTTTCGGTGACGCTGTCTCCGAAAA
>CASDVX010000089.1 GCA_949284545.1 uncultured Eubacteriales bacterium | reverse complement strand
TGCCGAAAACCGCTTCAAAATCCGGCCCGTCCTTCTTCCCACAGGACACATGGTCGTTAAAGCAGAAATTCTGCCCGCCTATAAAGCCCGCACGTATTATCCTCGGTCCCACGTCCAGCGTCACCAAAAGCTCAACCGTGCCGTTGTCCATTTTAAGGCATCTGCCGAAAATACCATAATCCACCGTTTCAAAATTTACTTTCATGGAAACTCTCATCCTTCCACGGGAAATTCAGTCACTCTGAGCATGGTCGTCCCGTAGGGCACCAGCTCTATTTCCGTCCGCTCCCCGACTGCCTCAAGGCTTTCGGGAGAAAGCGCCAAAACCCCGTTTTCCGTCCTCCACACTATCGGGACGGCGGCGGCCTTTGCCGTTACGGGCGGATTCCTGTCGTCAAACGGGTACTCCCCTATATCCTGTTCCCGAAAGGTAACGTCCCTTGACACAAGCTTATAAGCATACGGCGTGGTGGGCAGCACCTCATAGTCGCAGTGGGGATAGACCCTCACGTCCCCTTCCCCGTATTCCCTCATCTTAAGCTCATGGCCTACCCTGATGCTGTATATGAGCGCTCCTCTGGAAATCGCGGTCATGCCGTGTTCTCTGGGGATAAACTCGGTTTTAGGTGAAAACGACAGTTCTATGACCGAAACGCCCTTCCACCGGCTCCCGCAGAAAAACACACTCCCCGCTTCTGCCCTGATGCCGTTTACCTCGGCATACTCCGCCCAAACCGGTATCCGTATGTAAAACGGGACGTCGGCGGGCTCTGATGCCTCTATCCTGTAAGAAACCCGATTTTTGAACGGGTATTCCGTGTCCGCAGTTACCGTTATCCCTCTGAAGCTCACCTTCCCCGGAACAAGCGATACTGCCGTGATCCCGGTTTCGTCGTGCATGAAGGACGACAGGGCAAACTTCGGCCACGCCTGACTGAGGTTTGCCGTGCAGCATCCGAAATTAGGCTCAAGCCCAAATATGTGGGATTCGCCGTTGTTTGTAACAAAGGGCTTGGTTTCCTCGCTTATGCGGCGGCACATGACCTGATTCACCTGCTGGTCGTACTGATGCGCCCACATGTCCGGCGTAAACGCGGCGGGCAGCGCGTTAAACGTCAGCTTTTCCAGCCTGTCGGCGTATTTAACGTCCCCCGTGACGGCTATGAGCCATTCAAGAGAGTACATCAGCTCGCATACCGCGCACAGCTCCGTGCCGCGTATGGGGTCCCTGCCGTGAAGGTGCTCGTCACCGGTAAATATTCCCGTCACCGTCCCGTGATGCCGGTCAAGCTTTTCAAGCATCATATCTGCAAGTCCCGCATTTCCCGCATCTTGCGAAAAAAGCCCGTAGACCGCACCGCTTTTTATCGCCATTGCGGTATTTACAACATGGTTCTCCATTCCGGTTTCAGCCGGTCCGCGGGCAAAAAGGCTTTCCTCAAAACCTTCGTAAAGCGCGCGGTAATCGTATCCCTGTGCCTTAAGCTGGTGGGCAAGACCGTCAAAAGCCTCGGTACCCGTTTTTTCACGGAGCCAATATATGGGGATAAGGCATTCGTACCATCTCCACCTCGCCCAGCCGAAAAGGGGATACCTGCATATGTGGTGCCTCATCTGGGAAAACATTGCGGTAAGCACGTCCGGGACACGTTCATCCCCCGTGCAGTCCGCCCACACGGTCAGCACCTTGGCAATCAGAAAAGCCGCCCATATGTCGTATCCGGCGCGGTCCTTGTCTTCGCACGGGCATAGCCACCCGTCGCTCTTTTGTCCCGATATTATGGCGTCAACATACCTTGCCGCTCTTTTCTTCATGTCCGCGTTATCAAGGAGAAAAGCCAAAGGAATAAATCCGTCAAGCCAATAGGGCACGCGCTCCCAGCCGTCCCTGTCTCCGCCTATCCATGCCGAATCCTTTATGTCCGGCCAAAACCTGTCCAGGTTTCCGCTCAGTCCTTCCGCCTGTATTTCAAGCTGACGTCTGAGCCAGCCCTCCGGTCTGTATTCTCCAGGGCCAAACGGTCTGAGCCTGACTTTTCCGACCATCTCTTCACCCTCCCGCTCTGCGCTGCCGGAAACAGCAGTTTCTCAGACTTCCTCGTCGTTGTCAACCCAGTCTCTTTCCACGTCTACGGCGGT
>CASDVX010000088.1 GCA_949284545.1 uncultured Eubacteriales bacterium | reverse complement strand
TTTTTTTGAAAAACGAGGTTATTTGAAGAGCGCGCGGACACAATATATCCGAATCCGAAAGGTTCCAAAATTTTATTTCAAATTCGGAAGGACGGTTTTATTTTGTGAAAAAGAAAGCTCTTCGCCTGTGCTCGCTTCTGTGCGCAATAGCTCTCGTCTTTACTGCGGCATCCCCGTTCACGGAGGTCTCGGCGCTGTCAAAATACGGCTCACGCGGAGAGGAAGTGCGCCAGATACAGACGCGGCTTAAAAACTGGGGCTATTATTCCGGCAACATCGACGGGATATACGGCAGCCAGACCGAGGCCGCCGTAAGATACTTCCAGCGGAAAAACGGTCTCACCGTGGACGGCATTGCGGGAAAAAACACCCTTGCCGCTATGGGCATTTCCTCTTCCTCCTCATCCTCGGCTTCGGGGGCGGGAAGCCTGTCTTCCAGCGACCTTAACCTTCTCGCCCGGGTCATAGCCGCAGAGGCGCGGGGGGAAAGCTATACCGGCCAGGTGGCGGTGGGCGCCGTCATCCTCAACAGGGTGAGCCATTCATCATTCCCCGATACGGTCTCGGGAGTCGTCTATCAGAGCGGCGCGTTTACCTGTATGACCGACGGTCAGTTTGCGGTGACGACCGTGCCGGATTCCTGCGTGAAAGCAGCCAAGGACGCCGCCAACGGGTGGGATCCTTCCGGCGGGGCGCTGTATTACTATAACCCTGCGAAAACCTCCAACGCGTGGATGCTTTCCCGTCCGGTGATAACCGTCATCGGCAGCCACGTTTTCTGCAGGTGAGCGCGCCCCGTTCCGCTAAAAAACGCAATACCGAAAGAAAAATCCGCCCTGGGTAAAAAAGCAGGCGGGAGCGCTTGAAATCCGCTCCCGCCTGTTTTGAATGCGTTTTCCCGGCCTCGCCGCTCAATTCTCGCCTCCCGGCGCGCCGCACAGCTCTTGCGCCAATGCTTCCGCCGCCTCCTCGGAAGCGTCCGTCAGCGCCGACATCAGCGTGACCTTCGTCCGGGCAAATTCCATACCCGGGCAGCCCGACAGCATTTCTTCCATCACCTTTGCCGACCTGGGCGCCCATGTGCCGTTTTCAATAAACGCCGCTCTCCGGTTGCGGAAACCCCTTTCCTTCAGCGCACTTATAAACTCACGCATGGGCGGGAAGATATCCCCGTTGTACGTGGTGGTGGCAAGGACCAGCGTCCCGCAACGGAAGGCGTTCGACACCGCCTGCGACATGTCGCACCTTGAAAGGTCCGCGGAAATCACCATGCGGCCCTTCTCCTCAAGGCTCTTCCCGAAAAGCTCCGCCGCCTTTTTCGTGTTGCCGTATACCGAGGTGTACGCGATGAATATACCGTCGTTTTCCGGCTGGTAGGACGCCCATTTCCCGTACAGACCCGTATAGTGCCCGATATCTTTCTTGAGCACGGGGCCGTGGAGCGGGCATATGGCCGTTACGTTCAGTCCGGCGACGCGGTCAAGCAGCTTTTTGACCTGGGAGCCGAACTTTCCCACTATGCCGAAATAGTACCTCGCCGCCTCCCCGTCCCATTCTCCGTCCTGTTCCGAAATACCGAATCTCCCGAAAGCGTCGGCGGAAAAAAGAACCCCGTCCGTGCTGTCGTAGGCGAGCGTCACCTCCGGCCAGTGAACCATGGGCGCCGTTATGAATTCCAGCCTGCACGAGCCCAGATCCAGGCTGTCCCCGTCCCCGACGGCTATCCGCCTGTCAGGGTAATCTTCGCCGAAAAACTGCTTCATCATGGGGAAGGATTTTGCGTTGGACACTATCACCGTTTCCGGAAAGGTCTCCATGAGCGCGGTTATCCCCGAAGAATGGTCCGGCTCCATGTGCTGAACTATCAGATAATCCGGCGCGCGCCCGCCCGAAGCCTTTTTCAGGTTCTCCAGCCATATCTCCTCAAAGCCCTCCGCCACGGTGTCCATTACCGCGGTTTTTTCCCCGTCTATAAAGTACGAATTGTAGGTTATCCCGTCCGGGACAGGGTACTGTCCCTCGAAAAGATCGGTGGTTCTGTCCTCCACGCCGATGTATTTTATTCTTTCGTTTATCTCCATTTCCGTTTCCTCCGTTTCGCCGGGATGTTGCTCCGGCACTGAGAGCATACCACAGTTTCACCGGCAAATCAATAACCGTTATCAATTATTTTGCCGCGTCCCGGGGGAGACGCGGATGCAGACGGCAGAAAGACCGCGCGGGCGCAAATGGCGGAAAGGCCGCGCAGAAAGGCCGCGTCCGGTCTCCCCGGCCTATCCCTCCGCCCGGAAAGGATGTCTTCGCGCACGAGCCGCGTCCGGTTTGTTTTGCGGGACGGGCCGAGGGAGGGAGGCGGATTTGTCGGCGGGACGGGCCGAGGGAGAAAAGCGCGCTTGTCGGCCGTGCGTGTCGGGGGAGAAAAGCACGTTTGTCGCCGGTCGGCGGGCGATTGTGACATTTTTCTTAAATAACAGAAAAGTTTATTGAAATCCCCTGCCGCCGGTGGTAAAATGAACCATGATATAATGCGGGAGAATGTGGTTTAACGCTCAGAGACGTTCCGCCGTCAGGCGCGGCGGGCGGTTCTCGGCACGCTCCGCATCTTTCCGCCGCCTTCAGAGGCGGCTGCATATATGCATACAAATGAAAGGAATGGTGAGCTTCATGTTCGATCCGTCGGTAACTCTCATGACTGCAAACGAGCTCGGCAACAAGGTGGCAGACGCAGGCACCATCCTCAGCACGATAGTCATCGGTCTGGGCACCGTGTTTGTGGGTCTCATCTGCATTATCGTGATGTGCAAAATCATGAGCCTCATAGTGAACGGGGTGTCCAAATCCCCCGCTCCGGCAGCGGATACCGCAGCACCCGACGCCGCTCCGGCGGAGGCGTCTTCCGTCATCGAGAACCGCGGGCCTCTTGCCGCGGCCATAGCGGCCGCGGTGGCCGAGGATCTGGGAACGGACGTTTCCGGCATCCGTATACTCTCCATAAAGAAGAAGTAATCCTTCGCGGATAAAGAAAGGAAAATGCGTCATGAAAAACTACCGTGTAATCGTAAACGGAACCGAGTATGAAGTCGCCATAGAGGAGCTTGCTCCCGGGGCAGCGGCCAAAGCCGCGGCACCCGCGCCTGCT
>CASDVX010000087.1 GCA_949284545.1 uncultured Eubacteriales bacterium | reverse complement strand
TTTTTTGCCGTCTCCGTTCCTGTCTTCTTCGTCAAGTTTTTTGAAATTTGACACATATGTCCTTCCCAGCATATGCGTGTTGCCTTCTTCGGCCATTATTATTCCGTCCTCGTTCTCCTTATATGCCGCCGTATTGCAGCCTGCCAGTACTGAGGACGCAGACACCAAAAGCGCCGCGGCCGTTATTATGCTTATAAGTTTTCTCATTTTTTCAGTCTCCTCCCGCCGTAACGGTCCTACGGATGCTTAGTCCGTCATTCCGTCCTCTTCCAATCTGTGTGAGCTTCTATTATTTCAATGATCTTTTCGCTCGTGAGCTCGTGAGCGGACTCGCTCGGGCACCAGCTTCCTTCCGCCTGGCTGTCGCTTATCCCTTCGGTATCCAGCCACAGGGTGTAGACGCACTCTCCGTATTTCTCGTTTATCCGCGCCGCAGCGTTTTCCACGGCCGGCCATATCCCGTCCGTGCCGCCCACCATTCCCAGCATGGCGATAATTATGCAGTCGGGATACGCTGCCTTGATATCCGTTAGAAAGCCTACGTACTCGTCCTCAAATTCCTGTAAAGAATAGTTTTCCGGTATCTCGGCCGCGTCACTGGTACCGAAGTTTACGAGAACCACGCCCGGCTGATATTTTGTAAAATCCCATTCCTCTTCCCGGTCGTCGTTATACCCGTCAGTTTGGTAAAAATAGTCGGATATGAGGAACAGCTCTCCGCCGAACAGGCTGACAATCATCGGGGCAAAGGTTAAAGTCATCATATTCAGCTCAGCGTCAAACGCTCTTGCGGTGTATGCGGCATACGATCTCCATGCGTCGTCCGCAAGTGTGCCGTCCTCGTTTATGAAAAGTCCTCCGCCGCAGGTGACAGCATCTCCGAAAACCTCTATTCTCCTTTCGGAAAGCTTCGGCGGGGCCTCCATGTGACCGTCGTCGCCCGATACCCGGTAAGAGGAAACCCCGCTGACCGTGTCCGGGGCGTTGCCGTTTTTTCTTACGACTTTCACCGTATGCGTGCCTTCTTCAAGCCCTTGGCAAAGTGTGTACCATTTGACCGTGCCGTCAAGCTCTATCAGAGTGCATTCGTCCGGGTCCTCGTTGCCGTCTACCATGACGTACAGAAACACGTTTGCGTTGCTGTCCTGTATCCCCGGGCGGGAACACAGCTCCGCCTCCAGTCCAGTGCCCACAAAGGTCACCTCAAATCCGGACGCCGGCCAATTGAACATCAGCACGTCTTCCAGCTTCTGGACCGATCCCGCCTCGGTATCAAAACTGAGAAACTCCCCGGAAAATGTGCGGCCCAGCATGGAGGTGTTCTCTACCGTTGCCTGGATAAGGCCTTCAGCATTTGGGTAAAAGCCATCGCTTTCATTTCCGTATTCTGAGGCCTCTGAAGACCCCAATGTACCTTCGGATACTTCGCAGGACGGAAGCGCCGCACAGGAAGCAAGCAACGTCGCCGCAGCAAGCAGCGCGCTCAGCGTTTTCCTCATAAAATCTCCACCTCACCGTCTTAAATTCAGATCGCAACAAAGCCGCTCAAAAGCGCCGAGCACTACTCCGTTTTTAAGGTGCGTCGACCGCCTTACCGCGTCAGTCGGTCCTCTTCCAATCCGTATGGGCTTCTATTATTTCGATGACCTTTTCTCCCGCGAGCTCCTGCGCCGCTATGCTGGGATGAGCGCCGCCCTCAACCGGACTGTCGCTTATGCCCTCGATTTCCAGCCACAGTGT
>CASDVX010000086.1 GCA_949284545.1 uncultured Eubacteriales bacterium | reverse complement strand
CAATAAAAAAAATAAAGACAACGTTTGATTTAGTAATTGACAAACATAAAATATCTGTTAAAATGCAATTAACGCATTGAAATATGTGCAAAAAAGTAAACATAAGGAGGAGAAAAACCATGAAAAAAATCATTGCAGGTGCATGCGCGGCGTCACTGATGCTCTCGCTTGCGGCTCCGGCCTTCGCGGAAGGTCCGGTTTCCTCGGAGGAGGCGTATGAAATCTTCAGTCAGGCTTATGCCGGGATTTCCGCAACCGACGCTTACGAGTCAACCATTGACACGGGCCTTATACTTTCCGGCGGTGCGGTCACTATTCCGGTTCAGCTCGTTTATAAGGTGAGAGATACGGGGACGGAGTGCGACTACTATTACAGCATGGACGTTCTCGGCTCCGTTAGCGAGACATACTATTCCGACGGCGTTATGTATAATGTTCCGGGTGCGGACGGCGCGGAATATACCGCAACCCCCATGTCATACGAGGATTTTGTCGCGCAAAACAATACCAGCGCCGTGTTCATGGATGTGAACATGGACGCAGAAGACTTTGCCGCCGCCGAAATTTCCGAGACTGACGGAATCATTACGGCGACATTCACTATACCCAACACCACAGGGTTCCCCGCTATGCTTCTCAGCTATGCGAAGCTTTTCGGTTTTGATCCCGATACATGCACGGACATAGTCTATGACGACATGATAGTGGATCTGGTTTATACAAGGGAAGGCGTCATGAAGACCCTCGGCATATACGTGGGCGTCGATTACAAAAACGCTGAAGGCACACCCGGCGACTTTGCCATGGATATAGACATGAACGTTAATGCGCTCGGCGACGCCGTGGTAGTGCCCACCTATACTCCTCCCAAAGAGCCGGAACCCGTTGATGACGGGGACCTTGCGAAAAAGGGAACCGCCTTTGCCGATTCCGTCAACAATGCAATAGGCGAGACTGCCACTCCCGACAAAATAAACGACGGTGACGGCGCTACCCGTTGGCAGAGCGAAAAGACCATGGCGGCAAATGCCGAAGAGCTTGCCGGCAAGGATCCGTCCGGCCTTCCCTACTTCGGAATTGCATGGGAAGAGACCGTGACCATTGATGCTATGAAAATGCAGTGGGAAACCGCAGGCCCCAATGAGGGCGGTATAGAAATATACTACACATTGGACGACGTGGATCTTACCAAGAACACCGAACCTGACGGTACAAGCAACGCGGGAAAGACATGGTACAGCGACGGAAACACAAAGTGGATCAAGCTTGACGCTTCCCAGTACACTCTGGTCCGTACGGAGACCCTGCCCGAAGGCGTGAAGTACGCCAGCGAGGATACCGTCACTTTCAAAACCCCGCTTAAAGCCAAGGGTATCAAGATCGTCGGAACCGTCAGCAGCGCCAAGACAAAAGAGCTTTCCATTTTCGATATCACCATCACCGGAGAAGGCAGCACAGGCGGGGAGATCCCGCAGACGGGCGTTGCGTCCGTTGCCGGATATCTGATTGTCCTGGCTGTGGCGGCAGTGGCGGCTGCTGTTGCTTTGAAAGCAAAGAAGGTACGCGAATAATTCAGATGTGCGGGATATGAAGTTTATTCGTGAACCTGTGGTTTGCCGCTTGCATAGGAGGTAAGCCGGGAAACGGACTTCATAACATAAAATTAAAATAATGAGCACCGGCTTTTGTACGGTGCTCATTATTTTATGGGCAGACCTATGGAATACTTGGGGTAAGTTCCCGAATCGACACAGCAGACGGCTTCAGTCGTCCAGCTTCAAAACGCTCATAAAGGCTTCCTGCGGCACCTCCACGGTTCCCAGCTGTCTCATGCGCTTTTTGCCTTCCTTCTGCTTTTCCAGAAGCTTCTTCTTTCTTGTTATATCTCCGCCGTAGCATTTGGCAAGCACGTCCTTGCGCAGCGCCTTGACCGTCTCGCGCGCGATTATTCTCCCGCCAATGGCTGCCTGTATGGGTATTTCAAAAAGCTGGCGGGGAATGTTTTCCTTGAGTTTCTCGCATATCTTGCGCCCGCGGGACTCGGCACTGCCTCTGAAAACTATGAAGGAAAGGGCATCCACTACGTCGCCGTTTAACAGTATGTCCAGCTTTACCAGATTGCTTACGGCATATCCGGCCGGTTCATAGTCGAATGAAGCGTATCCGCGGGTGCGGGATTTGAGAGCGTCAAAAAAGTCGTATATTATCTCATTAAGCGGCAGGGTATAATGTAGATCCACTCGCGAGGAGTCAATATACTTCATATCCCTGTATATGCCGCGCCGGTCCTGGCACAGCTCCATAATGTTTCCCGTGTATTCGGTGGGAGAAAGAATGTGAGCGTCCACCATCGGCTCCTCGGCGGTCTGTATGCTGCCTGCATCGGGATAGTTGCAGGGGTTATCTATCATCACTACGCTGCCGTTGGTAAGAGTGACGCGGTATATAACGCTGGGCGCGGTGGTTATAAGGTCAAGGTTATATTCCCTTTCCAGACGTTCCTGGATTATCTCCATGTGAAGGAGCCCGAGGAACCCGCAGCGGAACCCGAACCCGAGGGCGGCGGAGGTTTCCGGTTCGAAGGAAAGGGACGCGTCGTTGAGACTCAGCTTTTCCAGAGCGTCCCTGAGATCGCCGTAACGGGCGCCGTCAGCCGGGTATACGCCGGAGAAAACCATGGGATTGGATTTTCTGTAGCCCTCCAGAGGCTCCTCAGCCCCACCCTTTGCAAGGGTGACCGTATCTCCCACCCGCGTGTCCGACACGGTTTTGATGCTTGCGGTCAGATACCCTACTTCGCCGGCGGAGAGACAGGGCGCCGGCTCCATGAACGTGGGACGCATATAACCCACTTCCACAACGTCAAATTGCGCACCCGTGTGCATGAAGCGTATCCGGTCACCGGGACGCACCGAGCCTTCCACGACGCGCATGTTTATTATAACGCCTTTGTAGCTGTCGTAGTAGGAATCAAAAATAAGCGCGCGGAGCGGTTTGCTGTCATCGCCGTCGGGAGGAGGACAGAGGTTCACGATACTTTCAAGTACCTGAGATACGTTTTCTCCGGTCTTTGCGGATATGCGCGGGGCGTCCTCGGCGGGTATGCCTATAATATTTTCTATTTCGGAAACCACCCTGTCCGGGTCGGCGGAGGGCAGGTCAATCTTGTTGATGACCGGTATTACCTCAAGCCCGTGGTCTACCGCAAGGTATGTGTTCGCAAGAGTCTGAGCCTCTATGCCCTGGGAAGCGTCTACCACGAGCACGGCTCCCTCGCAGGCGGCAAGCGAGCGGGAAACTTCGTAATTAAAATCCACATGCCCTGGAGTGTCTATAAGGTTAAACTCATACGCTTTGCCGTCTTTGGCCACATAATCGAGCTTTACGGCACGCGCCTTTATGGTTATGCCGCGTTCGCGTTCCAGTTCCATGTTGTCGAGAATCTGATTTTCCATGTCCCTTGCGGCCACGGTGCGGGTGAGCTCAAGAAGTCGGTCCGCGAGGGTGGATTTGCCATGGTCTATATGAGCTATTATGCAGAAATTACGTATATTTTCCTTTTTGGGCATCAGGTCATCCGCGCCTTTCGAAAAGAATCGCTTTTCACGGTTTTGCGCACCGGTGCGCAAAACTGTGAAAAAATCGTAAAAAAGCAGGAACGTTCGAGCATTATCGGGCAATTATACCATGGGTATGTGATAAAATCAATCCCGTGTTTTGCCGGACAAAAGATACCCAAAGAAATTTAGACAATCAAAAAAATTGTGCATTTTTCACAAATTTTACTTTGTAAAATTGTTGTCATAAAGAGGTTTTATCCAAAAAAATCTTTTAAAGCCCTTGAAATTATGAATTTTTTGTGATAGAATGTGAAAAACAAAGAGACATATGGAAGGATGATGGTCCATGTCTGACGGACGTGAATATGCGCAGTATCTTTTTCACCAGGGGACCAACGCCCACGCGGACGAACTTATGGGTTGCCACCGGACGGAGTCGGGTCTGGTTTTCCGCACGTGGGCGCCTCACGCGCTGTCTGTGAGTCTTATGGGTGAGTTTAACGGGTGGAAAGAGGATGAACTGCAGCTTGAGAAGGTCACGGATAACGGGCTATGGGAGATACGCACTCCGGAATATCCCGTTTATTCATCATATAAGTACTGCATACATACCGCGGACGGCCGTATTGTGCATAAGTCGGATCCATACGCGTTTCACACCGAGACTGCTCCGGCCAACGCCTCCAAAATATTTCACCTGGAGGGGTACGCGTGGGGCGACGGCAAATGGATGGAATACCGCAGGAAAAACAGCATATATTCCTCTCCCGTCAACATCTACGAGTTGAATACCGTGAGTTGGAAAAAGAATGCCGACGGAACGCTGCTTAGCTACGAGAAGCTGGCGGAGGAGCTGATCCCTTATGTCAAAAAAATGGGATATACCCATGTGGAGCTCATGCCGATCACGGAATACCCGTTTGAAGGTTCATGGGGGTATCAGGTGACAGGGTACTTTGCTCCCACGTCGCGACACGGTGACCCTCACAGTTTTATGCGCCTTGTGGATATGCTCCATCAGGCGGGTATAGGGATAATACTCGACTGGGTTCCCGCGCATTTTCCGAAGGATGAATTCGGCCTGTACAGATTTGACGGCGGGTGCTGTTACGAATACTCGGAACCGCTGAAATCCGAGCATAAGGAATGGGGAACCTGCGTCTTTGATTTCGGAAGATGCGAGGTCAGAAGCTTTCTCATAAGCTCCGCGCTTTTCTGGTTTGAAACGTATCATATAGACGGCCTTAGGGTGGACGCAGTGGCCTCAATGCTGTATCTCGACTACGGACGCAGGGGCGGGCAGTGGCAGCCCAACGCCAACGGAGGCAACGAAAATCTCGAGGCGGTGGAATTTCTTCGGTTATTGTCGACGCATGTTTTCTCCGAAAGGCCGGACGTCATGCTTATTGCGGAGGAATCCACGAGCTGGCCGATGGTGACCAAACCGGCAGACGTTGGGGGACTGGGGTTCAACTTCAAGTGGAATATGGGCTGGATGAACGATGTCCTGAGCTATGCCTCTACGGACCCGCTGTTTCGCGGCGGGGCCCATGGAAAGCTGACATTCTCGTTTGTGTACGTGTTCTCTGAAAATTACATACTCCCGTTTTCCCATGACGAGGTTGTCCACGGGAAAAGGTCGCTGATAGGCAAAATGCCCGGGACCTACGAGCAGAAATTTGCCGGCCTGAGGGCTCTGTTCGGGTATATGATGGCTCACCCGGGCAAAAAGCTTCTTTTCATGGGGGGAGAATTCGCACAGTTCGACGAATGGGACTATCAGAGCGGTATACAGTGGTTCATGCTTGACTTCCCTGCGCACAGGGAATTTTCAGATTATGTTTCAAGGCTTAACGAATTCTATCTCACCCACAGCCAGCTGTGGGAAAACGATTGCGATCCCTGTGGGCTTGAGGTACTGGTAGGGGACGATTCGAGCCAGAACGTGCTGGTGCTGCGAAGGACAAACAAAGCGGGGAAGAGCCTGATATGCGTCCTGTGTTTTTCCAACAACGGGGTGGAAAACTACAGGTTCGGCATAAACCAGTCGGGAGAATACACATGCGTATTTTCTTCGGAAGGCATGCAGGGCGCGCGTTTCAAAACTGAAAGGAAGCCGTCCCACGGAAGAAAGGTTTCGCTTTCGGTGCCCGTTCCGCCCATGTCGGCAAGCTTTTACGAACGCAGCGGCCCTGTAAGCACGAGGGCAAAAAATAAAACCGGGGTCACCACCGGTAAGCGGGAAAGGAAGGAAAAGTGATATGCGCACAAAAAAAGAATGCATAGCCATGATACTCGCGGGGGGACAGGGATCCAGACTGGGCGTGCTCACCAAAAAGAACGCCAAACCGGCGGTTCCTTTCGGCGGAAAGTACAGGATAATAGATTTTACCCTGTCCAACTGTGTCAATTCCGGGTTTGATACGGTGGGCGTGCTCACGCAGTATCAGCCTCTGGAACTGAACGAGTACATCGGTACAGGCCAGACGTGGGACCTCGACCGTATAGACGGCGGCGTGCATGTCCTTCCTCCGTATCAGAGTACCGGCGGGGCAAACTGGTACAACGGAACAGCGGATGCAATATACAGAAATATCGATTTTATTGACAGATACCAGCCGGACAATGTGGCCGTGCTGTCAGGAGACCACATCTATAAAATGGATTATTCAAAAATGCTGTCCGCGCACATAAAAAACTCGGCGGACTGCACGATAGCGGTGCTGGAGGTAGAGATGAACGAGGCGTCCCGGTTCGGGATAATGAACACAAGGGATGACGGTTCGATATACGAGTTTGAAGAAAAACCGAAGCATCCGAAATCAAACAAGGCGTCCATGGGGGTGTACATATTCAGGTGGGATAAACTGCGAAGCTGGTTGATATCCGATCATGAAGACGAAAGCTCATCAAACGACTTCGGAAAAAACATCATTCCCAAAATGCTGGCTGCGGGAGAAAGAATGTTTGCGTACCCGTTCAGTGGGTATTGGAAAGACGTGGGCACGATAGAATCCCTGTGGGATGCGAACATGGATCTGCTGAACCCCAGACTGGCACTCAACCTGTCCGATCCGGTGTGGACGGTCTACTCAAGATCCCCGGTGCTTCCGCCCATGTATGTGGGCGAGGGCGCAAGGGTGACCAACAGCAGCTGCGGGGACGGTTGCAAAATAGAGGGCAATCTGGATTTCGCCGTTCTGTTTCACGACGTGACGGTGGGCAAAGGGGCTACGGTGGAATATTCCATACTGATGCCCGGCGCCCGTATAGGTGAGGGCGCAACCGTCAGGTACGCGATAATAGGAGAGAACGTGACCGTAGAAGCGGGGGCTTCGGTGGGAAGTCCGCCCACAGACGGAGGAGACCCGGCAAAATGGGGCGTAGCCGTGATAGGCAACTCGCTGACCGTAGGCGAGGACGCCGAGGTAAAAGCGGGGGCAATGGTAGGAGAGGACATCGCGGCGCGCGAATGCGTGAGTCCGTGACGAGTGCGGGAAAGGATGGGAAAAACATGAAAACTTCTGCAATGGGTATAATTTTCGGCGATACGCGGAGGGATGCCCTCCCGGGACTCACAGATCACCGGACCACAGCCAGCATCCCGTTCGGCGGCAGATACAGAATAGTGGATTTCACACTGTCCAACATGGCTCACGGAGGCGTCACGCGGATAGGCGTCCTGTCGAGATATCACTACCGTTCGCTCATGAACCACATAGGCACCGGCAAGGAATGGGATTTGTCCAGGAGGCACGGCGGGCTGTTTATCCTTCCTCCGTTCAGCGGAAGAAACAGCGGCATGTATAACACGGTCATAGAGGCACTTCAGGGAATAACCGATTTCATCGGAGCGGGGAGCGAGAAATTGGCCATACTGTCCGGCAGCGATCTGGTGGCCAATATAGACGTAGCGTCAGCGGTGAAGTATCACACTGAGGAAGAGAACGACATCACCGTGATATACAAAAACATGACCGTTTCTGCGCCGAGACGGGTATATGACGTGGT
>CASDVX010000085.1 GCA_949284545.1 uncultured Eubacteriales bacterium | reverse complement strand
CCCGAAACTCATTCCGCCGCCGTGGACGTTGGGGCAGCTGACGTTTACCTCAAGCCAGCCCACCTGGTCACATTTGTCCAGCTTTTCGCAGGTGAAAACATAGTCGTCAACCGAGAAGCCGCCCACGTTCGCCATAACTTTTTTGGAAAAACAGGTTTTAAGTCTCGGCAGTTCCTCTTCAATCACCTTTTCTACGCCGGGATTCTGCAGTCCGACGGAGTTTATCATACCTTCGGTGCATTCGGCGATACGCGGGGTCGGGTTGCCGAAACGCGGTTCCCTCGTGGTGCCCTTGAAGGAAAACGTGCCGAGTATGTTTATATCGTACAGCTCGGCAAACTCGTAACCGTAGCCGAACGTCCCGCTGGCGGGGATCACCGGGTTATCAATGTGTACCCCGCACAGATTTACGCTCATTGCTCCCACAGGATCTCCCCCTTTCTGAGCACCGGTCCGTCTTTGCATATCCTCTTGTAGCCCGTCACCGTTTTGCATGAACAGCCCATGCATGCTCCGAAGCCGCACCCCATGCGCTCCTCAAAGCTGAACTGTCCGTCCGTGGTGCTTGCCTTATAAACCGCCCTGAGCATGGGTTCCGGCCCGCAGGTGTAAAAATACGTGTAGCCGGTCTCTCCCATCGCTGCTGTGACGAAGCCCTTTATTCCGCGTGAACCGTCCGTCGTAGTCACCGTAACCGCCGTGCCGAGTTCCTCGAATTCCCTTTGATAGAACACTTCGGAAGCCGTATTGAAGCCGAGTATCACGCTCACCCGTCTGCCCGCCGCTACAAGCCGTTTGGCAAGCATGTAAAGGGGCGGAACCCCGACTCCCCCACCTATGAGGAGCGGCCTCTCGCCGGATACCGACGTATCATAGCCGTTGCCCAGACCCGTGAGAATGTCCAGCTCACCCTCGCTCATGCGGCTCATTTTCTCCGTTCCGCCGCCGACTGTCTTGTATATAAGCGTCAGTTCATCGCCCTCGCAGTCGCACACGGATATGGGTCTGCGCAGGAAAAATCCGTCAAGTTTTATGTTGACAAACTGGCCGGGAGCGGTGATGGATGATGTGTCCCCGCGCAGTTTCATCCTGTAAACGTTTTCAGTCAGCGGAATATTTTCACGGATCTCAAACATTGATTGCTTCATGTGAGACGTCCCCCTTTCTCCGAATCCGGTCTTATTTTCTCACGCGTCTATCGTTGATATGGTAAGAGTAGTCTCCTCAAGGACATCCAGCAGAACGCGCACCGTATCCAGCGCGGTGAACATGGTCACGTTGTTTTCCGTGGCGTACCTGCGTATGAGATATCCGTCGCTCATCTGGCCTGCGGAGCCTATGTCCTGAGTATTTATCACATACGCGATATGCCCCTGGCGGAGGGCGTCGTGAATCTCGTCGCTGCCGTCGCTTATTTTGCGGAGTATGTGGGTGCGTATCCCGTTATTCTTTAAGAAACGCGCCGTGCCTTCGGTAGCCTCTATGTTAAAGCCCAGATTATAGAACCTGCGTATGAGCGGCAGCGCCTCTTCCTTATCCTTGTCCGCTATGGTCGCAAAAACCGTGCCGTAATTCTGCAGCTTCATTCCCGATGCCTGAAGCGCCTTGTACAGCGCTCTGTTGAGCTTCTCATCGTACCCTATGGCCTCTCCCGTGGACTTCATTTCAGGCGAAAGGTAAGCGTCGAGCCCCCTTATCTTGTTGAATGAAAACACAGGCACCTTTACATACCAGCGCTTCTTTTCCTCGGGATATATGTCGAATATCCCCTGCTCCTTAAGGCTCTTGCCCATTATAACCTCCGTGGCAATATCGGCAAGGCTGTAGCCCGTGGCTTTGGAAAGGAACGGCACCGTTCTGGAGGAACGCGGATTCACCTCGATAATGAACACGTTCTCATCCTTGTCCACAATAAACTGGATGGTGTACAGCCCCACTATGCCTATGCCGAGCCCCAGTTTTTTCGCATACTGAAGAATGACTCCCTTCACTCTGTCGGATATGCTGAAGGAAGGATACACGCTTATGGAATCGCCGCTGTGTATGCCGGTGCGCTCAACAAGCTCCATGATTCCCGGCACAAAAACGTTTATCCCGTCGCAGATGGCGTCTACCTCCACTTCCTTGCCCTGTATGTATTTGTCTACCAGCACAGGCTTATCTTTGTCTATCTCCACCGCTGTTTTCAGGTACTGTCGAAGCTGTTCCTCGTTAGCTACTATCTGCATGGCTCTTCCGCCCAGCACAAAGCTCGGACGCACCAGCACCGGGTATCCTATCTCGGCCGCAGCAGCAACTCCTTCCTCAAGGCAGGTGACAGCCTTTCCCCGGGGCTGGGGAATGTTGAGCTCCTCAAGTATCTTTTCGAATGAGTCACGGTTTTCCGCCTTTTCTATGGCGTCGCAGTCCGTCCCGATTATTTTCACGCCCCGTTCCATAAGAGGCTGAGCAAGATTTATGGCTGTCTGTCCGCCCAGAGACGCTATCACGCCGTCGGGCTTCTCAAACTCAATTATGTTCATCACGTCTTCCGCTGTAAGGGGCTCGAAATACAGCTTGTCCGCGGTGGTATAGTCAGTGGACACCGTTTCAGGGTTGTTGTTTATTATGATCGCTTCGTACCCGGTCTTTTTAATGGTAGTCACCGCATGGACGGTTGAATAATCAAACTCCACTCCCTGACCGATTCGTATCGGGCCCGCCCCCAGAACGATGAGTTTCTTTTTATCGGTAAGCCTGGAACCGTTTTCCCCTGTGTAGCTTGAGTAGAAATAAGGTATATATGCTCCGGTATGGCATGTATCCACCATCCTGTATACCGGGAATATACCGTTTTCTTTCCGCAGTCTGAACACCTCAAGCTCGGAGCAGTTCCATAGCCTCGCTATGAATTTATCCCCGAAGCCGAGTTTTTTCGCGCTTCTGAGCGTGTCCAAATCGCGCGGGCGATTCTCTATCTGTTTTTCCGCGTCCGTTATTTTTTTCACCGACTCTATGAAAAACGGAGTTATCAGCGTTACCGAATGTATCTTTTCCACGCTCTCGCCCCTGCGGAGAAGTTCCGCCACGGCGAATATCGTGTCGTCCCTGAACTCCTTCAGGTATTCGAATATATCGTCCGATGGCATACCGTCAAACTTCGGAAGATGGAAGTGGCATACGCCTGTTTCCAGAGATCTGACCGATTTAAGCAGACATTCCTCAAGGGTGGAGCCTATGCCCATCACCTCTCCCGTAGCCTTCATCTGCGTTCCGAGTATGTTCGGGGCGGATGAAAATTTATCAAACGGGAATCTGGGAAGCTTTGCCACCACATAGTCCAGAGACGGTTCGAAAGCCGCCGTGGTGTTGGCTATGGCTATATCCTCAAGAGCCATGCCAACCGCTATTTTGGCTGTGACGCGGGCGATCGGGTATCCGCTGGCCTTGGAAGCCAGCGCAGACGACCTGGACACGCGGGGATTTACCTCAATGAGGTAGTACTCGCTCGAATGGGGGTTCAGGGCAAACTGAACGTTGCAGCCGCCCTCTATTTTAAGCTCCTTTATTATTTTTATGGCGCTGTCGTTGAGCATTTTGAGATCGTGGTCGGAAAGCGTCATTATGGGAGCCACGACTATGGAATCCCCGGTATGCACACCCACCGGATCCACATTTTCCATGCCGCATATGGTGATGGCATGGTCGTTGGAGTCGCGCATGACCTCAAACTCTATTTCCTTGTATCCCTTCACGCTCTTTTCAACAAGCACCTGATGCACCGGCGATAGTTTGAACGCATTGAGCCCTATGTCCACAAGTTCCTCTTCGTCGTTGGCAAAGCCCCCGCCGGTCCCTCCCAGCGTAAAAGCGGGTCTGAGCACCACGGGATAGCCTATCCTGCCTGCCGCAGCCTTTGCTTCCTCTATGCTGTAGGTTATCTCCGACGGTATGGTCGGCTCGCCTATAGACTGACAGAGCTCCTTGAAAAGTTCCCTGTCCTCCGCACGCTCTATGCTCTCGCTGCTCGTTCCGAGAAGCTCAACTCCGCATTCTCTCAGCACTCCCTTGCGTTCAAGCTGCATGGCAAGGTTTAAACCCGTCTGTCCTCCGATGCCGGGAACTATGGCGTCCGGCCTTTCGTACCTGAGTATCTTGGCCACATACTCAAGCGTGAGCGGCTCCATATAAACCTTGTCCGCTATGGAAGTATCCGTCATGATGGTAGCAGGGTTTGAGTTGCAGAGTATCACCTCGTACCCCTCTTCCTTGAGCGCAAGGCATGCCTGAGTCCCGGCGTAGTCGAATTCCGCGGCCTGACCTATCACTATAGGTCCCGATCCGATTATAAGTATCTTTTTGATGTCCGTCCTTTTTGACATTTTTGTAACCTCCCCCGGTAATTTTTCCGTGTATATTTTCAGAGTCCCTTGTAAACCGTCTTACCGTTGCACACCGTTAAAACACATTTGCCGAACAGCCTTTGGCCGGTAAACGGAGTTGCCTTCCCCATGGACAGAAAATCAGATTCTCTGACCTCGGATACGTGCTTCAGGTCCCACACCGTAAAGCTGTTTCTGTCCTCTATACCGAAACGCCTGCGCGGATTTGCCGACATGAGCTCGGCAAGCTTTTCCAGAGTTATCACTCCCGGTTTCACAAGGTGCGTGTACATGGCCCTAAACGCTGTTTCAAGCCCTACTATCCCGAACGCGCTCTTTTCCAGGCCGAGTGCTTTTTCCCCCGGGGAATGCGGAGCGTGGTCCGTGGCTATCATATCTATGGTCCCGTCGCATATCCCCTCCACCAGGGCTCTCTTATCCTCCACCGATCTGAGAGGCGGGTTCATTTTATACGCCCCGTCTTCCTTAATGTCGCTTTCGTCAAAAATCAGGTAATGCGGTGCGGTTTCGCATGTTATGTCCACTCCCGAGGCCTTCGCCTCCCTGATAAGCTCAACGCTTTCCTTGGTGGATATATGGCACACGTGGTAGCTGCATCCGGTCTCTGCGGCCAATTTTATGTCCCGCTCTATCTGCGCGTATTCGCTGCGGCTGGATATGCCCCGGTGTCCGTGGAGCTGCGCATATCTGCCCTGATGTATGTACCCGCCGTTAAGCAGGCTGTTATCTTCGCAGTGAGCGGCAATGATCTTGCCCAGCGCTTTTGCCTCCGTCATCGCCTCGCGCATCATTTCCTCGCTCTGCACTCCCCTACCATCGTCGGAAAACGCCACCACTCCGGCAGCCATACCCCTCATGTCCGACAGCTTCTCCCCTTTTTCGCCCTCCGTTATCGCGCCGTAGGGATAAACGTTTATAACCGCGGTAGCGTTTATGATATCCTGCTGAACTTTGAGGTTCTGCGGATTATCCGGCACCGGGGACAGGTTAGGCATGGTGCATACCGAAGTGTATCCGCCGTGCGCCGCCGCCATGCTGCCGCTGCGTATGGTTTCCTTATACGAAAAACCCGGCTCACGAAAATGCACATGCACATCGCAAAAGCCGGGAAAAACAACATATCCTGATAAATCTTCCTGCGTCCCTGAAAAGAAAGAGGAAAAAACCTCCTGCAGACGGTTCGAAACGCCGCCGTCTGTAAGAACACGCCTAATCCCTTTTAAATTAGTCTCGCCCATAATCCGTTCCTTCCCTATAAAACAAACGTCTTGCCTTTTCGGCAAGACAGACGCAG
The DNA here is from genome assembly GCA_949284545.1 of uncultured Eubacteriales bacterium. Lineage (GTDB taxonomy): Bacteria > Bacillota > Clostridia > Oscillospirales > CAJFTT01 > CASDVX01. Next base: position 2,516 of record CASDVX010000085.1, on the reverse strand, counting down.
ACGCTCGGGCGCAGCAAAGCACGCCTGACCGACGTATGAAATCTTGCCGACCTCTCAGGATCGTCCTTAAAGATTGTTTTCTGCGTATTATACCATTGGTGTCGGTAATTGTCAACGAAATCTTGAAAATTTTTTCGAAAACTACGGCGGATGCTCGTGATTTTTTCCGGTTTCGTTCCAACAAAGCGCATGTTCATGCGGTTCTCGGCTTCTTTCCATATTTTGCGGGGTTCACAGGGCGTGCAGGCGATGTTACAATCTCATTGGGTCTTCGGTACGGGCCCTTACCCCCGGACTTCTTACAGACAACAGAAAGGTTGAGGCCAATTGAAAATTTTAAGAAAAATATCCGCACTGGTGCTTTCGCTTGCGGCAGTCATATCTATGAGCGCTGTAAGCAACGCTTTTGCGGAAGATATTTCACCCTCGCTTTCCGCAGGTATAGTAGCTACAAGCGGCGGCAGGCTCAATGTCCGCTCGTCACCGTCTACTTCCGGCACGCGGCTGATCCAGCTCATCAATCACACTGAGGTTATCCTCCTTGAAAAAAGCGGCGGCTGGTGGTACATATGCTACGGATACGGGAAATACGGCTATGTTTCCGCCGACTATATCGTGGAGTATGACAGCAGTTACGAAGCTCAGGTGACAACTCAGAGCGGCAGGCTCAATGTCCGCAGCGGCCGCGGTACCGGTTACGCTATAATCGACAAGCTTGATTCCGGCACGCGTGTTGCGGTGATAGAATCCTCCGGCGGCTGGTGCAGAATACTTTACGACGGGATAAGCACGGGCTATGTATCCTCAGATTACCTGACAAAACCGGGGGTTATGCTTTCGGTTCCGTCCTACAAACAGACGGACAGCCGCTGGTCTTATGTAACTATAGGCAGCAGCGGCAAGACTATCGGGAAAATAGGGTGCGCACTCACGTGCGTTTCCATGACGGAATCGTACCGGACGGGCGATACCCTGTACCCTTCCTATCTCGCAAAGACGCTCAATTTCTCCTCCGACGGCTCCCTTTACTGGCCGGCCGGGTACGTCCACAGCTACGGGGGCGACTGGATGAGCAAGGTCCGTTCCCTCCTCGATTCGGGAAAGCCGGTTATACTTTGCGCCCGCACCTCCTCTTATTCCACCCACTTTGTGGTGGTAACGGGATATAAGCAGGACGGCAAACTGTCCGCTGACGATTTCTATATCAACGATCCGGGAAGCAAATACCGTACCACTCTTGAGGATCTGTTTGAGGTATATCCCTACTTCTATAAGATAACATATTATTCGTGATGTGCCCGCGTAACGTTAAGTCACGTTCGCTAAAAAGCTCCCCGGTCTTCTGAAAAGGCCGGGGAGTTTCCGTATTTTACGCTTATCACAGCACCTTTGCAAGGAAGGCCTTCAGCCGGTCGCTGACCGGTGAACCGAATATCTGTTTCGGCGTTCCTTGCTCTATTATCTTTCCGTTTTCCATGAATATGACCCGATTCGCAACTTCCCGGGCAAAGCCCATCTCATGGGTAACGACAGCCATCGTCATGCCCTCCGCCGCAAGTTCTCGCATGACGTCCAGCACCTCGCCCACCATTTCAGGGTCCAGCGCGGACGTGGGTTCGTCAAAAAGCATCACGTCCGGGTGCATGCACAGCGCGCGCATGATGGCCACGCGCTGTTTCTGTCCCCCCGAAAGCTGGGTAGGGTACGCGTCTGCCCTGTCCTTGAGACCTACTCTGTCAAGAAGTTCCAGCGCGTATTTTTTTGCCTCCGCCTCCGGAATCTTCAGAAGCTTCACAGGGGCAAGCGTCATATTTCTGAGCACGGTCATATGCGGGAAAAGATTGAATTGCTGGAAAACCATGCCCATTTTCTGCCGGTGTATGTTTACGTTCACCCTACTGCCGGTTATATCCACTCCTTCGAAGAACACCTTGCCGGATGTCGGTTCCTCAAGCAAGTTGAGAGACCTCAGCAGGGTAGATTTGCCGGAACCGGACGGGCCTATTACCGCTACCACGTCCCCCTTGTTTATACTGACCGATACGCCGTCCAGAGCTTTAACAAGTCCGTCTTTATAATATTTTTTCAGGTCGCACACCCTGATTATCTCGTCACCGCTCATCTTTTCTCAGTTTCCTTTCAAGAATTCCCACAAGTTTAGTAAGGATCAGCACCATCACTAGGTATATTAACGCCACGGCCAGAAGCGGCATAAAATTGCTGTACGTTATGGACCTTATCTTCAATCCTCCCTGAGTCAGGTCCGCCACACCTATGTAGAACGCCACGGAGGATTCCTTCAAAAGAGTGATAAACTCGTTTGCAAGCGACGGAAGCACGGCCTTGAACGCCTGCGGCACGATTATATAATACATGGTCTGTATGTAATTAAGGCCCAGCGACCGGCCCGCCTCGTTCTGCCCGTTATCCACGGACATTATGCCTCCGCGCACTATCTCCGCCACGTAGGCTCCTGAATTTATCCCGAAGCAGAGCACTGCGGCAGGGAATTTTTC
>CASDVX010000084.1 GCA_949284545.1 uncultured Eubacteriales bacterium | reverse complement strand
CGGGTATCTTTTTTGTCAACGCTTCCCATGTAGGAGCAAAGTTCGCTTTGCTCCGGCTTATTTTTTGATTGCGGCAGAAAATAAGCCATTCGCCTGCTTCCATCGGGCAAGGGCCCGGAGCCGATTCGCGGCGCTCCGGGCCCTTTTTGTTTTACCTATGTAATCCGTATGCGTCGAGAGCGGCATTTAAATTGTCAATATAAGGCAAAACAGAACCCCCGCCGTATCCCGGGGGCTGAGAGGGTGAGATGAGAACAGCACATCCCGATCTCAGGCAAGGGAAAACAGTCCCCCTGACTGTTTTAAGTGCGCGTATTGTGAATTCAGCCTCTCCCACCATAAAAGAACGCTAATCTTGTATCAAGATTAGTATTCTTTTTCTCTTTACCCGTGCAAAATATAGGTTTTGTGGCACATTATTATCTTGTTAATGTGATCTTTCTGTCTTTGTGATATTTATAACTTAAGACCATATCTCTCATTTCGTACGGCTATAGATATTCGTAAGATTATATTCGATTCGTGCGGCTATATTTGCTATAAAATCCAGATATAAATGAAACGTTTATGTATAAACAACTAATTGATAATTGATTTGGAGCCGATTTCTGCTATAATGTAATTGTAAGCTTACAAAATAACTGAAAGGAGTTCATAATATGAACTTAGAAATAGGAGCCATTATTAAAAATCTTCGAACACAACACAAAATCACACAAGACCAGCTTGCTACATTCCTTGGTGTTACACCACAGGCTATCTCTCGCTGGGAGGCAGTAAACGGATATCCTTATATTGAAACCCTTCCGTCGATTGCTAATTTTTTTTCAGTAAGTACGGACGAATTGCTCGGAATAAATCGCACAGTAAAAGAAAAACGACGGGATGAGATTTATTTAGAAATTCAGAAGCAGGCTGAATCAGGTGAGGATAACGAGGAAACAATTCTAACAGCGAGAAAATATGTTGCTGAATTTCCGTCTGATGAACGTATTCAAATGAACCTCGCAGACAGCATCTGTCGTGCATATATGTGGAACGAAAATCCAGATTTGGATATTCTTGAAGAGGCTGAAAAACTGTATCTAACTTTAATTGATACAACCAAAGACAGCGAATTTCGATATGAATTGCTGGAATCGCTCTCATCACTGTATGCGGTCGGTTATAAGGATAACTTTAAGGTGGAACAGACACTGCGCAAACTTCCGACTATGGCATACTGCCGCGAGCAGGTCGGCTCTACTATGAGTAGTGTGATGAAAAATAATCCGGAGCGCACTCAGGACTACATCGAAAAATTGACGGATAGTCTTGGTACAGTGCTTGAGGATTATATCATTAACAGTATACCAAACGATTCTTCTATGTGGGATGAAAAGATTGCAATGTTTGAAAAGGTTATCTCACTTTATGAGTTTGTTTTCGGAGATAATATGCTGTTTTATCATACTCGTGTCGCAGGATTGTACCGTGTTATTGCAACATATAAAGTGGCACAGAGAAAATATGACGATACCTTGTCCTACCTTGAAAAAATGTGTTATCATATTCAAGAGGGCAGCAAGGCCAAGTCGGGAGATAAATATACTTCTCATTTCATGAACACCATGACATATCCTTATCCGGAGGGAATACAGCCGTTTGGGAAAATCCATATGCTTACTGTCCATAATGATGCATGGTATGTTTTGAACGGAAAACTCAATCAAGATAGGTATGATCCGATTCGTGAAATGCCGAGATTCAAAAAAATAGTTGATAGTCTTGAACAAATCGCACATTGAGTTATCGGTGTTTATCCGAGAGCTCAAATCCACTCTCCGGGACCCCCAAAATATCTTTTTCATGTTGCTTACACAAGCAGGGCCGGCAGGTGCTTTCCCGGTCTGACCGTGCCGCGGCGGCGCATGTTCTGACCGATAATGGGGGGAGAGGGCGGTTGTCGGACCGAGAAAATTAAAGCCGTGGACGGCGCAGTATATCAGGGGATTTTAAGGGAGGAATATCCATGAAAAAGAGAGTACTTGTGATATCGTCGAGCATGAGAAAGAGCGGAAATTCAGACGCGCTGGCGGACGAATTCCTCAGAGGGGCGTCCGACGCGGGGCATGAAACGGAAAAGCTCAGCCTTATCGGCAAGACGCTGGCGTTCTGCAAAGGCTGCCTCGCCTGTGCGGAAAGCCACCGCTGCGTCATGCGCGACGACGCCGACATTATAAGGGAGAAGATGAAAAACGCAGACGTGATAGCATTTGCCACCCCGATCTACTATTACGAAATGAGCGGGCAGATGAAGACGGTGCTCGACCGCGCGAATCCCTTGTACGGAGACCGGTACAGGTTCAGGGACATATATCTCCTTGCGGCGGCGGCTGACGACGGGGAAAGCACGCCGGAAAGAGCGGAAAACGGGCTTAAAGGATGGGTAGAGTGCTTCCCGGAGGCGGCGTTCAGAGGTACGGTATTTGCCGGCGGAGTTGATTCCGCGGGAAGCATATCGGGGCATCCGGCACTTAAAAAGGCTTACGAGGCGGGAAAAAACGTCTGAACACCGGATGTAGTTTCAATGTATTGGTATGGGGAGGAAAAATACATGGCGGAAAAGCAAACGGCCGGAAGAAACGAACTGGGGGATTTTGCCCCCAAATTCGCAGAACTTAACGACGATGTCCTGTTCGGAGAGGTGTGGAGCAGGACGGACAGTCTTTCGTCGCGGGACCGCTGCATAGTTACGGTGGTTTCCCTGCTTGCACAGGGACTGACGGACTCGTCTTTCAGGTACCATCTTGAAAACGCAAAGAAAAACGGTATCACCCGGGATGAAATCGCGGAGATACTCACTCACGCCGCGTTCTATGCGGGGTGGCCGAAAGCGTGGGCGGCGTTCCGCATGGCGAAAGAGGTATGGAAGGAAGACTGAAATGAAACTACCCGCCGCGGTTTCCCTTACGGGTGCCGCGGCGGGCGTTTTTTAATATCGGAGTTATTCACGGCAAAACGGCTCCGGCTGCCAGTCGGGCGCCGCGACAATCGGCCTGCCGAAGAGTTCCCGCAGCGTCACTCCTTCACGCCGAAAAGCGCCCGCGCGTTTTCCCGCGTAAAGTCCGCGACCTCGCGGGGGGTGCAGCCGCGAATCTCCGCTATGCTCTCGGCTACCCGGAACAGCAGGGAGGAATCGTTGCGGCAGCCTCGGAACGGTTCCGGCGCGAGATACGGCGCGTCGGTCTCGATAAGGAGCCTGTCCTCAGGGATCCACTCCGCAAGCTCCCGCACCTTGCGGGCGTTTTTGAATGTGACTATTCCCGTTATACCCAGGAAAAAGCCTGCCTTTACATACTCTTTTGCCATTTCCAGACTGCCCGAATAGCAGTGTATCACGCCGCGGGGACGGTGCCTCATCAGAATGTCGAAGGTGTCGGCGTGGGCTTCCCGGTCATGGACTATAACGGGAAGTGACAGTCGGTTGGCGAGGAGTACCTGTTCCTCGAATATACGGAGTTGGGGCTCCCTCGGGACGGGATACGAATAATCAAGCCCTATCTCGCCCACTGCCAGAGTTTTCGAATGGGACAGTATGGGTAGGAGCCTGTCCATATAGTCGGAGGGACACTCTTCCGCACATTCGGGATGTATCCCGGCGGCGCAGTAAACGTGCTCCAGGGAGGAAGCGATATCAAGACTGCGCGCGGAGGATTCCACCGACGTGCCGCAGGTCATAACGTACGCGACGCCTTTGTCCGCGACGCTTTTCAGGACCTCAGCCGGGCCGTCTCCCGACGCGCCGCAGGCGCATGGCCTGAATCTTCCCGCTTCCCCCGTTTCGCCGGGGCAGAACGCGGGGTCGTCGTAATGACTGTGGCTGTCAAATATCCCCGTAATGTTTTCATACATATGATATCCAGCACCTTTCAGGGACGGCGGAGCCGGCGCTCCGCGCTGCTTTTTGCAGAGAGAACGGGCCCGCGCGCAAAAATTCAGGCAACCGCGGACGCTCCCGGGCAGTTTGAGCGCGCCGGCCGAGAGCGTCCGAGGGTTTAACTCTCTGCAAAAAAGAAGCCCGCGCCGCGGGCTTCTTTTCATTCTGTCACAAAACGCGCTGCGGCGAATCCGCCGCCTGCCGTCAGCTTATGAGCGTCAGCTCGGTCTCCTTATCAAACAGGAGTATCTTGCTGGTGTCAAGAGCCATACGGATATGGTCGCCGGGCCTGGAAATAGTCGTGGGAGCAACGCGGGCGGTAAAGTTCTGGCCCTCGCAGTTGACATAAAGGTAAGTTTCCGCACCCATGAGCTCGGCCACTTCCACATCCGCCTCGATGATGCCGTCGGTCATCTCCATGAGGTAATGCTCTTCGTCGTGGACATTTTCGGGACGTATGCCCATGATGACCTCTTTGCCGATATAATCCTTAAGGTCCGCCTGCTTGAGCTTGTTCTCGGGGATACGGATATCAAATTTGACGCCGCGGCGGTCCTTCTGGTCCTCGGAACCGAAACGGCAGTAAAGCCCGCCGGCCTCTTCAACCAGCTCGCAGTCGATGAAGTTCATCTGAGGAGATCCGATGAAGCCCGCAACGAAAAGGTTGACCGGGTTGAGGTAAAGCTTCGTGGGGGTATCCACCTGCTGGATGAAGCCTTCCTTCATAACTACTATTCTGTCGCCCATGGTCATGGCCTCGGTCTGGTCATGGGTAACATATATGAATGTGGTCTGGAGCTTGCGGTGAATCTTGGAAAGCTCGGTCCTCATCTGCGCGCGCAGCTTTGCGTCAAGGTTTGACAGCGGCTCGTCGAGGAGGAAGACCTTCGGCTCACGCACTATGGCACGGCCCAGGGCCACACGCTGCTTCTGTCCGCCGGAGAGAGCCTTCGGCTTTCTGTCGAGAAGATGCTCGATGTCAAGTATGCGGGACGCTTCGGCCACGCGCTTTTTGATCTCGTCCTTCGGGACCTTGCGGAGCTTGAGACCGAACGCCATGTTCTCATACACGGTCATGTGAGGATAAAGAGCATAGTTCTGGAACACCATGGCTATATCCCTGTCCTTGGGGGCCACGTCATTGACAAGCCGGTCGTCTATGTAAAGCTCACCTTCTGTGATTTCCTCAAGACCGGCGATCATGCGCAGCGTGGTGGATTTGCCGCATCCGGAGGGACCGACCATGATTATAAACTCGGTGTCCTTGATTTCAAGATTGAAATCCGAAACGGCAACCACGCCGCCGGGATATTTCTTGTAAATCTTCCTTAGTGATACACTTGCCATTTGTTCGACCTCCAATGTTATTGTTGAAACCCGACGAATGAGGTCCGCACGGGCACAATTCACTGCTGAGTATTATAACAGAAATGTTTTTATTTGTGAATTGTGTACTTTGACAAACTTTCATGGCATGTTTTATTCAAGTTTGCCAATATGTTCCGCTTCTCAGCGGGAAAGAATGTTTTTTGTGGGAATTGACTGTGAATTTTTACACAATATAGAAATTTTGAACCTTCGGAGATCAGAAGGCGACGGTCAGGATGCATCTTGTCCGTCACGGCTTACGGAAAGCAGCGACATGGCCTGTTCCGGCGAAAGCTCCCGCACACCGCCCGGGGGAAGATCTCCGGGAAGGGATAGACCGCCTATGCGAACCCGCCTGAGATATGTCACGGTACACCCGACCTTTTTCATCATCAGCTTTACCTGATGGTATTTGCCCTCGGTTATTGTGAGAAGGGCTTCCCGCGGGGACAATATCTCAAGGCGCGCCGGGCGTGTAAGATATCCTCCGTCAATATACACCCCCTCGGCAAACATGCCGGCCGCGGCCTCGGGGATATCCTTGTCCGCGGTGAGAAAATATGTTTTTTCCACATGGCAGGAGGGGGACAGCATCCTGTGGGCAAAATCCCCGTCGTCCGTTATTATGAGGAGCCCTTCGGTATCCCTGTCCAGTCTCCCCGCAGGGAAAAGACCCCGGCGGCGGGACAGGCTTTCGGGAAGCAGATCTATGACCGTCCGGTCGCGTTTGTCCGAAGAGGCGGACAGGACGCCGGCGGGCTTGTGCATCATGTAGTAAACATGCTCCCTGTAGTTTACGGGATTGCCGTCCACCGTAAGGCTCCGGAGAGACGGATCGCATTTCTGGGACGGAGAGGACGCCGGCACCCCGTCCACGAGGACGCGTCCGTCGCGGATGAGCTTCGGGCAGTCCCGGCGTGAACATATTCCCTGCCCCGACAGTATTTTGTCTATCCTTTCGGACGGCATGTCTGCACGCTCCTTTTCGTGAGCCCTGCGGCGGACCGCCGTACGATCTGCGTTCGGGCGCTGATATCATGCGGAAATTATATTACCGGAACGGAAAAAAAGCAAGCGTTCCGGTTCATGGGCGCAAATACGGCCGTTTTACCGCGGCGTTTTGCCGGGATTTCCGGGTGCCGTGCCGTGCTCGCGGAGACGGACAAACGGACGGACAAAATATTTCGGCGAAAATGCCTTTTTGCTATTGACAACAGAAGGCGCAGCGGGTATAATGTTACGGATATGTAAAGCAGTTTGACTTTACACACTGTCGAAGCAAGGGGGGTGCGCCTGATGAAATCACAGAACCTTGACATAAGCCTTCTTCTCGATTTTTACGGAGAGATGCTGACTTTCCGCCAGAGAGAGATGCTGGAGCTGTATTATGACGACGATCTTTCCCTTTCGGAGATATCCGAGCACGCCGGCATCACGCGTCAGGGAGTGAGGGACGCGGTCAAGCGCGCCGAGGCCCAGCTTTACGAGCTTGAGGAAAAAATAGGCATGGTGAAACGGTTCGGCAGGGTAAAGCAGTTAATAAGCGAAATACGGGGCTGCGCCGCGGAGATAGCGGAGGAGAACCGCAGGGGCTGCTATTCCAACGATATCGGCAAGGCGGCGGAAAGGATCGCCGTGCTTGCCGACCGGCTGGAGAAGGAATAAACTGTCCTCACAGCCGCGGGAAAGAGCGTTTATGCTGCGGAAAATGATTTTATTCTGAAAGGAGGCGGGGAGTATGCCCTTTGAGGGACTGACGGAGAAGCTTGCGGGCGCGTTCAAGAAGCTGCGCAGCAAGGGTAGGCTGACGGAAAGCGACGTTAAGGACGCCATGAGGGAGATACGCCTGGCGCTCCTTGAGGCGGACGTGAATTTCAAAGTAGCCAAGGATTTCACCGCCAGGGTGACAGAGCGCGCAGTGGGCGAGAACATAATGGCGAGCCTGACGCCTGCGCAGATGGTGGTAAAGATAGTCAACGAGGAGCTTACCGCCCTGATGGGAGGGGAGAACTCCCGCATCCGTACCGCTTCCCACCCTCCGACGGTGATAATGCTGTGCGGCCTTCAGGGCGCCGGAAAGACCACTCACGCGGCGAAGCTGGCGCTTTATTTGAAGAAGCAGAACCACAGGCCGCTGCTTGTGGCCTGCGACGTGTACCGCCCCGCCGCGATAAAGCAGCTGCAGGTGGTGGGGGCCCAGGTGGAGGTCCCGGTATTCGAGATGGGACAGGGGAATCCGGTGAAAATCGCCGAGGCGGCTGTAAAACGGGCGAAGGATTACGGAAATGATTTTGTCATTTTGGATACTGCGGGCCGCCTTCACATAGACGAAGCTCTCATGGATGAGCTGAAAGAGCTTAAGGAAAAGACCGGGCCCAGCGAGATCCTTCTCACCATAGACGCAATGACGGGTCAGGACGCGGTGAACGTAGCCGCTGCCTTCAACGATGCCCTGGGGATAGACGGCATTATCCTTACGAAGCTTGACGGCGACACCCGCGGCGGTGCGGCGCTGTCCGTACGGGCGGTCACCGGCAAGCCGGTGAAGTTTGTCGGCGTGGGTGAGAAACCCGGGGACCTGGAGCCGTTTTACCCGGACCGGATGGCGTCCAGGATTCTGGGAATGGGGGACGTTCTCAGCCTCATAGAAAAGGCGCAGGAAAAAATAGACAGGGAGCAGGCCGAGGAAATAGGCAAAAAAATGCTCCGCAACAGGATGGACCTGAACGATTATCTGGCCCAGCTGAGACAGATAAAGAAGATAGGTTCCGTCAGGCAGCTTCTTGCGATGCTCCCGGGCACGTCGGGGATAGACGAGAGCGCGCTCGACGAAAAGGTGCTTGTGCGCAGCGAGGCGATACTCACGTCAATGACGGAAAAGGAGCGCAGCCGGCCGGAGATACTCAATGCGTCGAGAAAGAGGCGCATCGCCGCGGGAAGCGGAACAAAGGTGGAGGACGTGAACCGGCTTCTCAAGCAGTTTGATCAGATGCAGCAGATGACGAAGCAGCTCACCGGTAAGCAGAGCAAAAGGCTGCGCCGTATGGCAGGCGGTTTCGGCGGCTTCGGCGGGCCCGGAGGCATAGGCGGCGGCAGCGGTTTCGGGCGGCTTTGAGCGGGTTAAATTATCTCATATAGCGATATTTGAGGTTAATTTATAAACAAATAAACGCAGGGAGGTGTGTTTGATGGCGGTAAAGATCAGACTTCGCAGAATGGGTGCAAAGAAGGCCCCCTACTACCGTGTGGTTGTGGCGGACAGCAGATATCCCAGCGACGGTCGTTTCATCGAGGAGATCGGCGTTTACAATCCCATGGAGGAGCCGGCGCTGTTCAAGGTCGATGAGGAGAAGGTCAAGATGTGGATCAAAAACGGAGCCCAGCCCACGGATTCGGTCAAGGCTCTTCTCAAGAGAAACAATGTCCTTTGATCGGGGCGGTCTTTTCAGGAGGAGATTGGTATGAAAGAGCTTTTACTGACAATCGCTCGCGGGCTTGTAAACGACCCTTCGTCGGTATCGGTTGAAGAGACCTGCGAAGGCGGTCAGACGGTACTCCATCTCCGCGTTGCCCCGGAGGACATGGGAAAGGTCATCGGAAAGCAGGGAAAGATAGCGAAAGCCATCCGCTCCGTGGTACATTCCGCCTCGTCCGGTACGGGAAACAGCGTAACGGTGGAGATAGACGAATAAGAAGGACCCGCGCGGTCCGCAGCGGCGCGCACGAAGTACCCGTAGGTACGCGGCGCGCGGCGGCCCCCTGCAAAGGCGGCCGCAGGCTGCGCGACCGGGCGGTTTTTTCGTGATTTCCCGCAAATATATATACTTAAAGTATATCATGCATAAATATATACTGTAAGTATATATATTTTGCTTTATGCGGCGGGGAACATATGGTAAAATCGCCGGGTAAACTGCGTAAGCGCAAAAACAAATATTGAACGGAGATCTGTGGGATGAAAAAAACGGTTGTCAGATTTAAAAAGCTTTCGGAAAAGGCGGTGGCGCCGGCTTACGCTTCCTCGGGCGCGGCGGGGGCGGACCTTTATGCGGCCGAGGACAGCGACATGGTGATACTTTCGGGGACCACCCAGCTCATCCACACGGGGATAGCGGTTGAGATACCGGAGGGATATGTGGGCCTTGTGTTTGCCCGCAGCGGGCTCGCGTCGAAAAAGGGCCTTGCTCCGGCGAACAAGGTCGGGGTGATAGATTCCGACTACCGCGGGGAGATACTGGTCCCAATGCGCAATCAGTCGAACACCGCGCAGACGGTGGCGGCAGGGGAAAGGATAGCTCAGCTCGTGATAGTTCCGTATCTCGCCGCGGACTTTGCGGAGAGCGGAGAACTCGGCGGCACGGAGAGAGGCGAGGGAGGTTTCGGCTCCACCGGGACAAGGTGAACTCCCGTTCCGGTCCCTCGGGGATAAAACGGGACATGGTTCCGACCCGGCGGGGAACAAAACAAGGCACGGGTCCGGTTTCGCGGGAACAAAACGAGGCCCATGGCCCGGGACAGGGATAAGCGCGGGAATATTTTCCGCGCTTTTTACTTGCGTCACGGGCCCGGCGGACGGGACGGCGGGAGACCGAAATACGGAAAAAACACCAAAAAATTCTTGCTTTTTATATCAAACGTTGTATACTATTCATGTAAAATTCCACATAGGAAATCCGAATGCAGAAAACAAAAGGAGAGGATCAGATGAGCAAGCTTGATCTTGTGAATATCAAACAGGGGAGCGATTCCACCACGGAATTTTCAAACGGCAATACCCTTCCGTATACCATGCTGCCCTTCGGCATGAACGCATTCTGCCCCATGACGGATGAAAACAGCTGCTATTTCCAGCCGCGCAGCCGCAGGCTTTTCGGCATAAGGCTCACGCACCAGCCGTCCCCGTGGATAGGCGATTACGGCCAAATGCTCATAATGCCGGAGACAGGCGGATTCAACACAGGCATGCTCCCGAGGGCTTCATCGTATACGCCGAAGAAATCCACGCTCCGTCCGGATTACATAGACATTACCTTCAACCGCTACGGCGTAAGGACTGAGCTTTCCCCCACCGAGAGGGGCGCCGCCATGAAATTCACCTTTGACGGAAGGGAAGGCCCCAACCGCATCTGCTTCTTCTCCATGGGCTTTTACGCACAATTCCATATGGATATTGAGAAAAAGGAGCTTACCGGGTTCACGCGGGCGCTTCGCCACGGCGGGGACCCCAAAAAATTCGCGGAATATTTTGTCATCCGCTTTGAGGGGGAAATAGACGCGGAAAACACCCAGCGCCACTGGTTTGAGGAGACCGAAAGGGTCAACGACAGGGGAGAAAAAGAAAAGAGGAACGAGGATAGGTTTGATACCGGGCGGGACGCCGACGGTTTCGGCTGCGACTACTCCGTCGCGTTTTTCTCTCACACGGTCACGGTGAGAATGGCCACGTCGTATATAAGCGCAGAGCAGGCGAGGGTGAACCTGGACAGGGAGATAGGAACCCGTTCCTTTGAGGAAGTGAGGGACGCCGCGGCGGCGGTATGGGAGGAAAGGCTTGGGAGCGTTGAAATAGAGCACCGCGACCCTGAGCAGGTGAAGACGTTTTATACCTGCCTTTACCGCGCCCACACCTTCCCCCACAGGTTCTACGAGATATCTGAGGACGGAAGGATACTCCACTATAACACCGTGACCCACGAGACCGTCCCGGGTGTGTCATACGTGGACAACGGGTTCTGGGACACGGGACGCACCTGCTACAGCTTTTATTCGCTCATGTGTCCCGACGACCTTAAGGAAATGATACAGGGATACCTCAATATATATAAGGATTCGGGCTGGCTGCCCAAATGGCTCGGACCCGGAGAGATAGGAGCCATGCCGGGCACGTTTATCGACTGCGTGCTTGCCGACGCGGCGGTGAAGGGCATACTCACGAGGGAACAGACGGAGCTTGCCCTGGAAGCCATGATACACCACGCGGAGGTAAAGCCGTCTATACCCATAAACGGGCGCTGGGGAATTAACGAGTTTAAGGAGCTCGGCTACGTCCCGTACGAGGGCTTCGGGGAAAGCGTCAATCACACGCTGGACTATGCTTTCGGCGATTTCTGCATAGGTCAGATAGCCTCCCTGCTGGGCAAAAAGGACGTTGCGGAAAAATATTACGCCCGCAGCCTCAATTACCGCAACCTGTACAACAAGGAAAAGGGCTGGATGATAGGGAGAGACAGAAACGGCGAGTGGAGAAAAGATTTTGACGAGTTTGCATGGGGAAGAGACTACTGTGAGGCCGGGACATGGCAGGGCACATGGGCGGTGTTCCACGACTTTATGGGCCTTGCCGACCTTATGGGCGGACGCGACGTGATGGTTGAGCGCCTTGACAAGGTGCACACCACGCCCCCGTACTTCAAAACGGGCGGATACTGGTTCGAGATCCATGAGATGAGCGAAATGGCCTGTGAGGATTTCGGACAGTGCGCAATATGCAATCAGCCCAGCTTCCACATCCCCTACGCATCTGCCGCGGCGGGCAAACGTTCCACCACGCAGCAGGTGGTGCGCAGGATGACGTCAAAGCTGTTCTCATATAAGGACGACGGCTTCCCCGGCGACGAGGACAACGGCTCCATGAGCTGCTGGTACCTCATGTCCGCGATGGGGATATATCCGTTCTGTGTGGGAACCGGCGAATTTGTGGTGGGAGCGCCGAGGTTTGACAAAATGACGGTGACTCTCGGCAACGGCAATAAGCTCACAATCATCGCGGAAAACAATGAGGAAGAGTTCCTGTACTGCTCCTCGATAAAGTGGAACGGTAATGAACTGGACAAAGCGTACATAGACTACAGTGAGCTGATGAAGGGCGGAGAACTGAGGTTTGTGATGAGCCCCGTGCCCGACGACAGCCTGCTGCCCCCGGATAAGCTCCCTATGAGCATATCCAGGAAAATGGACGGCGCGCTTTAAGCATACGGGCGGCGCGTTGACCGCGCCGGCGGACGGTAGAAATTGTAAAACCCCCTTCCGGGTGAGTCCCGGGAGGGACCGGCAACGGGAGGAGGAGACAAGAGTGACAAGGAAAAAGAAGATCATAATATCCGCGGTTGCCGCCGCTCTGGCGATATCCGTGACGCTTACGGCGGTGCTTCTTCTGATAAACAGGATAGAACCCTTCAGAGGAGTACAGAGGTACAGCGAGACCGTCCTGTTTTCTTCGTCATTTGAAGACGATGAGACACGGCTGGCCGAAAACCTTGAGGAAAGCGGTTTGACGGTCAACGTTTCGGCTAAAACCGGCGGCACGGGTATGACCACGTCCAGATCTTCCGGCCCGAAATACAGCTGGGGAGGAATAAGCAAAACCGGGTGGACGGGCGAACGGGCGCTGGAGATAAACGGGATCCACAACGGTCACGGGGAAGCAAGCTGCAGCAACGTTATTTTCCCGAATCTCGGTATACCTGTTGGGGAGGACACTCATCTTTCCTACGTCATATACCCCTCCACACTGTCTGACGACAGCTACGATTATGAATATACAGGCATGTATATCTGCGTGGACGCGGTGTTTACCGACGGCACGCGGCTGTCGGAGCTGGGGGCAACGGATCAGAACGGGTTTCTTCTTGACCCTGTCTCTCAGGGGGAATCGGATGCGCTCTATACGAACCAGTGGAACTATATACGCGCGGACATAGGCTCGGTGGCGGCGGGGAAAACCATAGACAGGCTGCTCATATCCTATTCAAAGCCGGATAACGGAAACGCCGGGGACAGCGAATTCCTCACGTACGTGGACGATGTCACCCTGTCGGACATCACCGGCATGGAATACGACCATCTGGCGGACTATGTGGACATAAGGCGTGGATCAAACTCCACGTCCACCTTCTCACGCGGGCTGATCTCGCCTGCAGTCACATACCCCAACGGCTTCAACTTTTTTACTCCCGTGACCGATTCCGGCAACAACCTGCAGTATTACTACCATCTGGCAGGCGAACGGAACACCCTTTCCAGCATATCCATTGAGCATATTGCCTCCTATTGGGTGGGGGATTACGGTACGTGGCAGTTCATGCCGAGCACCTTTATAAACGCCGGCAGCGTCAAGGACGCTGCGGTTCTGGGGAGCGCGGAGCGTGAAGCTCAGTTTACACACAGCGACGAGATTGCCACATGCTATTACTATTCGGTAAAATTCGCTGAGGATTCCAGGGCCGCCGGTGTCACGGTGGAGGTGACGCCCACCATGTACGGTGCGGTGGTAAGGTTCACTTTCCCGGAAGATTCGGACAACCGCAGCATAATATTTGACAGTGAAAACGGCGGGGGGGCGCTGAAATTCGACGAGGACAGCGGGACCTTTACCGCGTACTCCAACGACATAAACAATTCTTCAAGAACGATGTACGTGTACGGCAGATTCAGCGTGCCGGCGGAAAGCACGGCGGTGTTCGGCGAAAGGGGAGCCGTATCCTTCCCCGAGGGCACCGACACGGTGGAGATGACTCTCGCCACGTCTTTTATCAATTACGAGCAGGCGGAGAAAAATTACGGATACGATTTCAAAAAAACCTCGGATTTTGACAAGGTATGTGCGGTAGCGCGGAACGTGTGGGACGAGGCTCTGGGAGTAGTGGAAATAGAGGGCGCCACGTATACTCAGATGGTGACCTATTACTCCTGCCTTTACCGGGTGCTGGCGTATCCCACTCTTTACACTGAGAATACAGGTACGGAGAAGGATGAAGTATGGCAGTACGCGTCCCCGTATTCAGGTTCGACCATGCGTCCCAAGGTCAAGGACGGAGCGCTTGTATGCAATACCGGACTGTGGGACACATACCGCACCGCGTGGCCGTGGTACTTCACATATTCCAAGGACCCGACGCTGATAAACGGACTCCTCCAGCACTATATAGACAGCGGCTGGAACGGGGCATGGATATGCGTCAACGGGTTTCAGTGCATGATAGGGACACATTCGGACATAATTTACGCCGACGGAACGGTAAAGGGCCTGAGATACGATTACTCGACCGCCATGATGTCCATGCTGAGAAACGCCGCCACGGTGAGGAACAAGGGCGGGGTGGGCAGAGAAGAGCAGGAGACGTCGGTATTCACGGGCTATGTGACCAACGCGATCCCCCGGGGACTGAGCTGGACACTGGACAACAGCCTCAACGATTTCGGCCTTTATGTAATGGCGGATTATCTCGGCATGACCGACGAGGCGGCGTACTACAAAAACCGCGCCAAGGCGTATGTGACTGTGTTCAACGAGGAGCTGGGCTTCTTCGTGGGCAAGGATGCAAACGGCAACTGGTCGAGAAACAAGAGCAATTTTAGTCCCGCAGACTGGACGGACGACTACACCGAAAGCAATGCATGGAACATGGCGTTCAACATGGTCTACGACGTGGGAGGGATGGCGTCGCTGTACGGGGGCGTCGATGCTCTTGCGGCGAAGCTGGACGAATTTTTTGCAACCGAGATAACCAACGTGGACCGTAACAGCATACACGAGGTGCGGGAGAGCCGGGAGGTGCGTCTCGGACAGTACAGCCACGCAAATCAGGTGGCGCACCATATAGCCTACCTGTACGATTTCGTGGGCCAGCCGTACAAGACCCAGGAAATAGTCAGGTCGGTGCTGGCGCGCTGCTATGTGGGTGCCGAAATAGGCCAGGGATACGTAGGCGACGAGGACAACGGAGAGCAGTCCGCCTGGTATGTGTATTCCGCTCTGGGCTTTTATCCCACGGCGCTTGCCACGGGACAGTATACCATAGGCTCGCCGCTTTTCCCGAAGGTCACTCTGCACCTTGAGACGGGGGACGTGACGATAACCGCGGAAAACAACAGCACGGAAAACGTATATATAGCTTCCTGCAAAGTGAACGGCGAAGCTTATGACAAAACATATATCACGCAGGAAATGCTCGACAGCGGCGCGGACATAGTGTTCGAGATGACCGACAGTCCCACTGCATGGGGCACCTCGGAGGATTCAAGGCCCTATTCCCTCACGCCGTACGGAGAGGATGCGGGATATCTCACGGATACCACGGGAGAAGCGAAGGTCAGCGCCGGAGGAGCGGACGGGAACAGCCTTACGGACGACACCTCCGATACCTGCGCGGCCTTCGGGTCCTCAAACGCTCAGATAACCTTTGAGTATCAGGAGGGGAAGAAGGTTCAGATAGTCACTATCACGTCGGCCAAGGCAAACACACCGACGATAGACAGGTACATTCTGGAGGCGTCAGCGGACGGAGTGAATTTCGTGACTCTCGACGAGAGGGAGGACATCGAGTTTGAGTGGGCGCAGTACACGAGGCCTTTCCTGATACCCGAGGAAAAGCAGGGAGAGTATATTGTTTACAGAATAACGCTTGAATCCCGTGAGCAGGAGCTTAAAATAGCAGAGACAGAGCTCATCGGCTGACGTATAAATAAATACCGGGCGGAGGGGCAAAAATATATGCGGTTGCCCCGCGCCCGGTATTTTTTGCAACCCGGCGCAAGCAGACGGGCCGCCGCTGAAAGGGTGAAAATTATGGAAAAGAAAAGGATTGCGTTTTTTGACACAAAGCCCTACGACCGCAAGTGGTTCGACGCGCTTTCGGAGGGGCGGTATGAAATAGAGTATTTCGAGAGCAGAATGACCGAAAAGACGGCGGGCCTTGCCGCAGGAGCGGACGCTGCCTGCGTATTCGTAAACGATGAGGTAAACGCCGCCGCCATAGACGTGCTGTGCGAAAACGGAGTAAGGCTGCTGCTTCTCAGATGCGCGGGATACAGCAACGTGGACAGGAAATACGCCTTCGGGAAAATGCATATCCTGCGGGTGCCGGCGTATTCCCCCCACGCCGTGGCGGAACACGCCGCCGCACTGCTCCTCACTCTCAACAGGCATCTTCACAAGGCCTATAACCGCACAAGGGACTTTAACTTCTCCATAGCCGGGCTCGAGGGAGTCGATCTGTACGGAAAGACCGCCGGAATAGTGGGCACGGGCAGGATAGGGAGAGCATTTGCGGATATATGCCGCGGGTTCGGGATGAAGGTCGTTGCTTACGACAAGTTTCAGGCGGAGGGGTTTGAGTACCTGCCGCTCAGGGAACTTTTCGCGGTGAGCGACGTTATATCCCTTCACTGCCCTCTCAACGAAGAAAGCAGATATATGATAAACAAGGAAGCTTTTGAGTGCATGAAAGACGGGGTCATGCTGATAAATACCTCCAGAGGAGAGCTGGTGGATTCCCATGCGCTCCTTGAGGCCCTCAACAGCGGAAAGGTAGGCGCCGCCGGGCTTGACGTTTACGACGAGGAGGAGGACGTTTTTTTCAACGACAGGAGCGGCACCATAGTAAAGGACGACACGCTGTCCCTGCTTCTTACCAGGCCTAACGTGCTCATAACCTCCCATCAGGCGTTTCTCACCTCCGAGGCGCTTAAAAACATCGCCCAGACCACCCTTGACAACGCCGACGCGTTTTTCTCCGGCGGGGCGCTGGAAAACGAGGTATGCTATCACTGCAGCGCGAGGAAGCTCAACGAGTGCAGAAAAAAGCGCGGGGACAGGTGCTTCCGGCTGCCGGACGAAAAGAAGGAGTGAAGGGATTGTACCGGGCTGCCACCGACGAGGAAAAGAAAAGGTTTGAGAAAGCGTGCTTTGAGGTCATGTGCGGGCCCGGCGGCAGGGACGGAGGCATAGGCACGCTGGGGGAAAAGACGCTCCACGCCGTGCTGAAACGCTTTTACGAGCCGGACGGGAGCTGCCGGGAAGTGAAGATCGGCAGTTACTACGCGGACATAGCGAAGGACGGAAGAATAACGGAGATACAGACCCGGAGTCTGGACAAGCTCCGGGAAAAGCTGAAATTCTTTCTTAGGGATCACGAAGTCACCGTGGTGTACCCGGTGGCGGCGGTTAAAAGCCTCAGCTGGATAGGCGCGGACGGCGCGTGCGGCAAGAAGAGGAAAAGCCCGAAAAAGGGAACCGTGCACGACGCGTACCGGGAACTGTACAAGCTGAGGCCAATGCTCACAAATCCGGGCCTCCATATAAGGATAGTGCTTCTGGATATTACGGAGTACCGGTTTCTCAACGGGTGGAGCAGGGACGGGAAAAGGGGTTCGTCCAGGTACGAACGTATCCCGAACGCCGTCATAGGCCAGCTGTACATACAGTCCCCGGAGGAATTTGCGGACATGATACCGGATTCTCTGGGGGAAAGGTTCCTGTCGTCGGATTTTGCAAAAGCGGCGGGGATATCCCGGGCCGGGGCGTCCACGGCGCTGAACATATTTAATTTTGTGGGGGCCGTGAAGCGCGTGGGAAAATCCGGCAACGCGTACATATATGAGCGGACATAAAAAATACCGCGCGCATTTCGCCTGCAAAGCGAGATGCGCGCGGTATCGTTTTGAGCTTTTGAAACCGGGTGCGCGGCCGTGGTATTGACTTTTTCCGATTTCACAAGATGCTTTTCCCTTGTCCGGACCGTTTTACGGTCTAAACACGTCGTGCGGAGGAAAAACGCCGGGTGCAGCGTCATATCATGGGGTTGCCGTTTCCGTCCGTGACATTATTTTTTCTCAGCAGCATGATCCCCTCAGCGACGCCTTTTATCCACGATATCAGCAAGGAAATCGTGCCGGCGGCCACAAGCCCCGCCATTGTGAACACGAAGAGCGCCATCGATTCAAGGACTTCGGGATCATAGCCGTTTTCAAAAGCCGGGTTTATCCCTGCACGGAATATTATGAGGCTGGCCACGGCGACGACCGCCGACAGAGCCGACCACAGTATCCGGCGGACGAACCTGCTTTGCTGTCCCATGTACTTGTGATGAAGCCCGAGAAAGCCCAGAAAAATCGCCAGCACCGCGGCGGTTTTGCGCTTTTTGAGCTTTTCCGGGGCCGCCTTCACGTAGGCCGCGGGGGAAAGATCCAATGCTTTCCCGCAAACATCGCACTTCTTTGAATTTTTTTTCACGCCCGCGCCGCAGTACGGGCAGTACCAGGCGTTTTCCCTTGCGCCCGGCGGACACTGGTTGCATTTGTTGTAATTTCCGGGGAGCTTCCTCCCGCACCTGACACAAAACATAAGTTCCTCCTGAAAACCGCGGGGACTTTCCTGCGGGTCAACTGTTTTCCTCTATTCCCGCGACGGTGTCAAACGCGGCCTTTATGCGCGCGTAGCTCTCCGGGGAGAATTTCGGCTTCCTTTCATAGGTATAAATACCGTTCTGCTCCTGTTCCACATCGTAAAGCTGGGTATAGCACACGGCGCAGAAATTTTTGTTTTTCAGGAAATACTCCGTTATGGAGCATATGCGGTCAACGGCCTCCGTCTCCTTTTCCGGAGCCTTGCCGTATCCCCAGCCGCCCTCTTTGCCGGGGCTCCACCAGGTGCCGCCGTACTCGCTGACAAAAATCGGCTGGCCGGCGTAGTGCTGCCTGCTGCTCCATCCGTCGAAAAGCCTTTCGCCCACCTTGGTATCGTCGTATTTCCTGCGTATGCTCTCAATATCCTGATCGTATTCGTGTATGTCGTAAATATCGGTGACAACATGGAAATTGCCGCTGGTATCTATAACGGGCCTCGTTTTGTCAAGAGCTTTCGTCACAAGGTACGTGGTCCGAAGGAGCCTCGGGTCCTGCGCCCTGCCGCAGTAGTCCCAGGTTTCGTTGAAGGGACACCACCCGACTATACACGGGTGATTGTAGTCGCGCTCGACTGCCTCTATCCACTCGGGCAGGAAATCGTGTACGGCCGCGGGGGCGGAGTAATCAAGGCCCCAGTTTGCGTGTTCCTCCCACACAAGATACCCCATTTTATCCGCGTGATAAAGGAAGCGTTCTTCAAATATTTTCTGGTGGAGCCTTGCTCCGTTGAATCCTGCGTCGAGGGAAAGCCTGATATCCTTTACAAAGGCTTCGTCATCAGGGGCGGTGTATATGCCGTCGGGATAAAAGCCCTGGTCAAGGACGAGACGCTGAAACACCGGACGCCCGTTAAGGTATATCGCTCCGTTTTTAAGCTCCACACCCCGTATCCCGAAATATGAACGCACGGTATCCTCGCCGAGACTGAAGGTCACGTCGTAAAGCTCGGGCTTCCCCGCGTCCCACAGCTTCGGTTCGGGAATCGTGACGGAGAAAACGTTGGTCACGGCGGCGCCCACTGAGACCTCCGCCACCTTTTCACCTTTATAGCTCACCGCTGCGGAAAGGGTCATGCCGGCAGGGTCGCCGCCCGCGATCTCCGACGAGAAAGTGACGCATCCGGTGCGGTAATCGGTATCCGTTCTTACGCGGCTTATATATATCTTCGGCACGAATTCCAGCCACACCGTCTGCCATATCCCGGTGGTACGGGTGTACTCGCAGCCGGCGGAGCCGGTATATGGCGACTGCTTTCCCCTGGGCTGCCGTCCGCTGCGGTTGTCGTCGTCCGCTCTGAGGGTTATGTCGTTTTCCCCGGGAACCAGAAGGGAGGTTATGTCAAAACCGAACGTCACGTACCCGCCCTCGTGAGTGCCGGCCTCACGGCCGTTGACCCAGAGCGTGGCGCGGTAGTCCACGGCTCCGAAAAAAATGAGGACGCGGCCGGAAAGCTGCTCTTCGGAAATGTTTATCTTTTTCTTGTACCAGACGGTGCGCATGAAATCCTTGTATCCTATGCCCGACAGAGACGATTCCGGGCAGAAAGGCACTGTTATCACTTTGGAGAGGGAATTTTCGGGCTTGTGGTACTCGCCGGGATTGCTGCTTCCGAAGTCAAACTCGAACTGCCACTGACCGTTGAGGTTCCGCCAGTTTTCACGCTCAAACTGCGGTTTGGGGAATTCCTGTCTGGGTATCATTTTTCTGCGTCATCCTTTCCGGATAGTAGTCGTTATTCAACGTTATATCCGGAGGGTATTTTAACATAAACTGCGCCGCTTGGGAATAGTTTGGGCAAAAAAACGGAAAAAGACTTTCAAAAAGGTAAAAAGGAAGAAAAAAACATTGAGAAATGAGAAAAAACTCTTTCAGTTTGGGCGAATATCTGGTATAATCAGAACAGTCGTGCCCGCGCGGGGCATGCCCCGGAAGACACGGCACAGGACGCGCGGGGTGCAAAAAGCAAGATTTCCGCGGGGAGCCGGCGTACGCCGTCCGGCCCCGGGCGCGTGAGAAAGGAATGGTCTGTAAAATGAAAAAGGTCAAGACGAAGGTGCCTTTTAAGGGAACTGCGGAGCAGGAGGCAAAGCTGACAGCCATCATAGAGAAGCACGGCTGCGCGCGCACCGAGCTGATGGGCATACTTCAGGAGGCTCAGGAGCTGTACGGCTATCTGCCCGTGGAGGTCCAGAGGATAATAGCCGACAAGCTTGATATTTCTCTTGAGGAGGTTTACGGCGTGGTGACGTTTTACGGACAGTTCGCCCTGAACCCGAAAGGGGAATACAAGATCTCCGTGTGTCTCGGCACGGCGTGCTACGTAAAGGGAAGCGGGGAGCTTCTTTCAAAAATAAGCGAGATACTCAATGTGTCGGCGGACGAGATAACGGCAGACGGGCGCTTTTCGCTGGAAGCCTGCCGCTGCGTGGGCGCATGCGGACTTGCGCCGGTGCTCATGGTGAACGACGACGTTTACGGCCGCCTTACCCCGGCGGACATCCCGGGGATACTCAGCAAATACGCCGGCTGACAAAACTGCCGGGAAAAGAGACGGCGCAGACGCGCGCCGGCACACAGCCTTGAGGCGGAAACGGAGACGGTTATGAAAATTTCTACCATAGCGGAACTTCTCGATGCGCAGGTTTTGTGCAACGAGCAGGATCTTGACAAACACGTCTACTCTGCGTGCGGCAGCGACATGATGAGCGACGTGCTGGCGTACGTTAAGGATCAGGCGGTACTTCTCACGGGGCTTGTGAACACCCAGGTGATACGCACCGCCCAGATGATGGATATGGTGTGCATAGTTTTCGTGCGCTCAAAGAAACCCACGCCGGAGATGACGGAGCTGGCGAGGGAAAACGGACTTGTGATTCTCACCACGGACAAACGCATGTACGAGGCGTGCGGCAAGCTGTACGCAAACGGCCTGCGTGGGAACGTCACGAAAGATGAGTGAAGCCATAACATTCCGCTTTGACGTGGACGGGACGGACTTTACGTCCGCGGGTCAGGCGTCGGTCCAGGTGAAAAAGAATCTCCGGCAGCTGGGAATATCTCCGGAAGTCATACGGAGGGTGTCCATAGCCATGTATGAAGGTGAGATCAACATGGTTATACACGCCGGCGGCGGGGAGGCGGAGGTCACCGTGACCGAGAGCAGCATAAAAATAGTTCTTGCGGACCACGGGCCGGGCATAGCCGACGTGGCTCTGGCCATGCAGGAGGGTTATTCCACCGCGCCGGCCAACGTCAGGTCGCTGGGATTCGGGGCCGGCATGGGTCTTCCCAACATGAAAAGGTATACCGACGAGATGAAGGTGGAATCCGAGGTCGGTAAGGGCACCACGGTCACGATGATCGTGAACATACCGCGGGGAACCTGAGAAAAAGGCCGTGCGGCGCGAAACGGAGGCGGGTGATACATGGGTACATATATGCACGCGGTCTACCTTGACCGGGGAAAATGCATCGGCTGCACCACATGCGTCCGGCACTGCCCCACGGAAGCGATAAGGGTGCGGGACGGGCACGCGGTGATAAACGAGAACCGCTGTATAGACTGCGGCGAATGCATACGCATATGCCAGAACAACGCAAAGCGCCCGGTGTGCGACAAGCTTTCGGCAATGGACGGGTTCAAGTGGAAGATAGCGCTTCCTGCCCCGTCGCTTTACGGTCAGTTCAACGGGCTTGACGACATAGATTACGTACTTGACGGCCTCAAAAGGCTGGGGTTTGACGAAGTTTACGAAGTAGCGGCGGCAGCGGAGCTTGTTTCCGCGTACACCAGAAAATACCTTAAGACCGACGGGGTCAGGAAGCCCGTGATATCCTCCGCATGTCCCGTTATAACCCGGCTCATAGGCCTGAGGTTTCCGTCCCTTATGGACAACATAATAAGGATACTGCCTCCCATGGAGGTAGCGGCGATGCTCGCAAGGGAAAAGGCGAGAAAGGAGCACCCGGAGCTTGACGACGGCGATATAGGGGTGTGTTTCATATCCCCCTGCCCGGCGAAATACAGTTTTGTTAAAAACGAGTTCGGCGATTACCGCAGCAGGGTGGACGCGGTGATAGCCATAAGCGAGCTTTATTTTTCCCTTGTAAACGTGATGAAGAGAGACGAACCACCGGAGGAGCTTGCCACGGCCGGCAAGCTGGGCATAGGCTGGGCAACAACGGGAGGCGAGGCGACGGCAATACTCAACGAGCATTACCTGGCGGCGGATGGGATATCCAACGTGATAGAGGTGCTGGACGCGCTGGAGAACGGAAACATTTCGCAGCTTGACTTTGTGGAGCTCAACGCCTGCCCGGGCGGATGCGTGGGCGGGGTGATGACGGTGGAAAACCCGTATGTGGCTAAAGCGCGGCTGAGGAACCTCAGGCATTACCTTGCGGTTTCGGGCGGGGCGCCCACGGAGGAATACATCCCGGAGGGATATTTTTTCAGAGATCTTCCGGAATACCGTCCCATAAGCCGTCTGGGAGAAAGCATAGGCGAATCCATGCGGATGATGTCGGAGGCCCAGAAGATAAGGGAAACGCTGCCCGGCATAGACTGCGGGGCCTGCGGCGCGCCCACATGCCGGGCGCTGGCGGAGGACATGGTGAGGTTCGGGAAAGAAGGACGGGGCTGTCCGCTCCTTCGGCTTAGGCCGGAACCGGAAAAGGAGTGAAGAAATGACCGTATCTCAGTTTGCCGTTCTGCACGGATATGATATCCAGACGATGCCGGACGGCGAAGCCGAGGTTTCGTCCGGATACGCGGGCGATCTGCTCAGCTGGGTGATGGGCAGGGCTCAGGCGGGTCAGGTATGGATAACGATAATGTCAAATATCAACATAGTCGCGGTGGCGTCGCTGACGGGGGTCAGCTGCGTGCTTCTCGCCGAGGGCGTGAAGGCGGGTGCGGATGTGGTAGAGGCGGCAACCGCGCGGGGGGTGAACATACTGTCGTCTGAAAAGACGGCGTATGAGCTTGCCGCTGAAATAAGCCGGGATGACCCGGGGCTGCGGACATGAAGCGCCGCTTCCACTACGACCTTCACATACATTCCTGCCTTTCCCCATGCGCGGACGATGAAATGACGCCGGGCAACATAGCCGGTATGGCATCCCTTGCGGGGATAAACGTGGCGGCGGTCACTGACCACAATTCAGCAAGAAACTGCCCCGCATTTTTCTCCATCGCGGATAAAATGGGAGTGGTGCCGGTGGCGGGCATGGAGCTTACCACGTCGGAGGATATACACGTCCTGTGCCTTTTTGAGGAACCGGACGCGGCGCTGAGCTTCGACAGAGGGACGGTGTATCCCCGGCTGATAAAGATAAAGAACAGGACGGACGTTTACGGACGTCAGACGATATGCGGGGAGGATGACGAGCCGCGAGGGGAAGAAGAATACCTGCTTTCAAACGCAACGGATATATCTTACGACGAGGTCTTCGGACTTGCGGAGAGATCCGGCGGGATATGTGTCCCCGCTCACATCGACAGGCAGGCCAACAGCGTGACTTCGGTTCTGGGTACGCTTCCCGAAACGCCGTTTTTCAGCTGTGCGGAGCTTCATTCCCCGGGCAACAGGGAAGAATACATGCAAAAATACGGTTTTTTGAAGGAAAAAAGGCTGATAACCGGGTCGGACGCTCATTTTCTCACCGGCATACGGGACGCGTCGGAGTACTTCGAGTCGGAGGCGGAGACTGCCGCAGAGATAAGGCGGGAGCTTTTCAGGTACCTGAGAGGGGAGTGACCGAAACTGAAGGAACTTTCTCTTAATATTCTAGATATAGCGTGCAACAGCGTAAAGGCCGGCGCGAAGAACATAAGGATAACCGTAACCGAGGAAGGTCGGACGCTTGAGATAACTATTTCCGACGACGGGTGCGGGATGCCGCCGGATACGGTCGCCACGGTCACGGACCCGTTCACTACCAGCCGCACCACGAGAAAAGTGGGCATGGGCCTGCCGCTGTTCAAGCTGGCGGCGGAGCAGACGGGGGGCAACATATCGGTGGAAAGCCGGTGGGAAAAGGATTTTCCGGAAAACCACGGCACCACGGTGTACGCGCTGTTTTACAGGGACCACATAGATTTCCCGCCTCTGGGGGACATGGTCTCCACGGTGGTGACGCTGATCCAGGGGTCCCCGGACAGGGATTTTCATTACGAGCATGATTTTGACGGAGGGCAAGTAGTTCTTGACACGACGGAGATAAGGAACGCGCTGGGAGAGGGCGTCCCCCTGTCATCGCCCGAGATAGTAAGTTGGATCGCGGATTACCTGAAAGAGCAGTACGCGGTTTACAATAATAAAAACAAACAAGACTGAGTTGAGGAGAGGGAAGAAGGACATGAAATCATTGGCAGAGCTTGCGGCGATAAGGGAGCAGATGAAGGACAAGATCGTGCTGCGCGAGGGTTCCGGTGACGTGCGCGTGGTGGTCGGCATGGCCACATGCGGCATAGCGGCGGGCGCGAGGCCCGTGCTGGGCGCTTTCGTTGAGGGCGTGGCTAAGGCCGGCCTTTCCGGCAAGGTAACGGTTTCTCAGACGGGGTGCATAGGGGTATGCAGGCTGGAACCGATAGTAGAGGTCTTTGAGGCAGGGAAAGAGAAAGTAACCTACGTCAAAATGACTGCAGAGAAGGCCAACCGCGTTATTGAGGAACACCTGAAGGGCGGAAAAGTTGTTTCGGAGTACACCATCGGCAACGCCGAATGACATACATCAAGCATTTGGAGGTATAAAAAATGATTCGTTCACATGTTCTCATATGTGGCGGTACCGGGTGTACGTCATCCGGAAGCAAGACTATCCAGGACACGTTTGCCCGGGAGTTGGAGAGCCAGGGGCTTTCCGACGAGGTCAAGATAGTGCAGACGGGCTGTTTCGGACTGTGCGCGCTCGGCCCGGTGGTCATAATCTACCCGGAGGGTACGTTTTACAGCAGGGTAACGCCTGACGACGTTAAGGAGATAGTGTCCGAGCACCTGCTCAAGGGCAGGGTGGTGGAAAGGCTTGTGCATAAGGACGCAGACGCTCCTGTGCCGGCCGACGGGGCGTACTCCATGAACGAGACCGCCTTTTACCGCAAGCAGCACCGTGTGGCGCTTCGCAACTGCGGCCTTATAAACCCCGAAAACATAGACGAATACATAGCCATGGACGGGTATGCGGCCCTGGGCAAGGTGCTTACTGAGATGACCCCGGACGACGTTATACAGACGCTTCTTGACGCGGGCCTCCGCGGCAGGGGCGGCGCGGGATTCCCCACCGGCCTTAAATGGAAGTTTGCGAAAGCCTATCAGAACGAGCAGAAATACGTCTGCTGCAACGCCGACGAGGGCGACCCGGGCGCGTTTATGGACCGTTCCGTGCTTGAGGGCGACCCTCATGCGGTGCTTGAGGCCATGGCTATAGCGGGCTACACGATAGGCGCGAACAAGGGATATATCTACGTGCGCGCCGAGTACCCCATCGCCGTGAACCGTCTGCGCATAGCGATAGACCAAGCGAGGGAATACGGTCTGCTGGGCAAGGATATTTTCGGTACCGGCTTTGATTTCGACATAGAGCTTAGGCTGGGAGCCGGCGCATTCGTCTGCGGCGAGGAGACCGCCCTTATGACGTCGATAGAGGGCAACCGCGGCGAACCCCGTCCCCGTCCTCCGTTCCCGGCGGAAAAGGGGCTTTACCAGAAGCCTTCGATACTAAACAACGTTGAGACATACGCCAATGTCTGCCAGATAATCCTCAAGGGCGCGGAATGGTTTGCGTCCATGGGCACGGAGAAATCCAAGGGCACCAAGGTGTTTGCTCTCGGCGGAAAAATCAACAACACGGGCCTTGTGGAAGTTCCAATGGGGACCACTCTCCGGGAGGTCATCGAGGACATAGGCGGAGGTATCCCCAACGGCAAGAAGTTCAAGGCCGCCCAGACGGGAGGGCCTTCCGGAGGATGTATCCCCGCGAGCCTTATCGATACAAAGATAGATTACGACAGCCTTATAGCCATAGGCTCCATGATGGGTTCCGGCGGACTTATCGTCATGGACGAGGACAACTGCATGGTGGACATAGCCAAGTTCTTCCTTGAATTCACGGTAGACGAGTCCTGCGGCAAATGCACTCCCTGCCGTGTGGGAACGAAACGGCTGTATGAGATGCTCACGAAAGTCACCAACGGCACCGCCACAATGGAGGACCTTGACAAGATGGAGGAGCTCTGCTACTACATAAAGGCCAACTCCCTCTGCGGGCTCGGACAGACGGCGCCCAACCCCGTTCTGTCAACGCTGAAGTACTTCCGCGCGGAGTACGAGGCCCACGTTCGGGACAAGATCTGTCCCGCCGGCGTGTGCAAGGCTCTTCTGCAGTACGTGATAGACCCGGACAAGTGCAAGGGCTGCACGCTGTGCGCCAGAAACTGCCCGGTGGGAGCGATAAGCGGCGAGCTGAAGGCTCCCCACGTCATAGACCCTGCGAAATGCATAAAGTGCGGCGTGTGCGCGGAGAGATGCAAATTCGGCGCGATTTCCAAGAAATAAGGAGTGAAACGGAATGGAAATGGTTAATGTTAAAATAAACGGCATGGAAGTGTCGGTTCCCAAAGGCTCCACGGTCTTGGACGCAGCCCATGCCGCCGGCATAGAGATACCCACTCTCTGCTACATGAGGGAGATAAACGAGATCGGAGCCTGCCGTATATGCGTGGTGGAGGTCAAGGGCGCGCGCGGCCTTGTTACGGCCTGCGTGTACCCCGTCACCGAGGGGATGGAGATCACCACGAACTCGGAAAAGATCCGCAATTACAGGAGAATGACCCTGGAAATGATCCTTTCCACCCACGACCGCAGGTGCCTTACCTGCGTAAGGAGCGGAGAGTGTGAGCTTCAGAAGCTCTGCCGGGATTACGGCGTGGAAAATGCGGACAAATACGACGGAGAGCGCATAACCTACGAGATAGACACGTCCTCCGCGGCGATAGTGCGGGACAACAACAAGTGCATACTCTGCCGCCGCTGCGTGGCCGCCTGTAAGGATCAGGCCATAGGAGTGATAGGGGCTAACGACAGAGGCTTTGATACTCATATAGGCACGGCGTTTGACGCAAAGCTGGGAGACGTGGCCTGCGTAAACTGCGGACAGTGCATAGTCAACTGCCCCGTAGGCGCGCTGTACGAAAAGGATTCCACCGCCGACGTGTGGAAAGCCCTGGCCGACCCCGGCAAAAAGGTGATAGTCCACACTGCGCCGTCGGTCCGCGCCGCACTGGGTGAGGAATTCGGACTTCCCATGGGCACGAACGTTGAGGGTAAAATGGCTGCCGCTCTGCGCAGGCTGGGCTTCTACAAGGTGTTCGACACCGACGTGGCGGCGGACGTGACCATAGTGGAAGAGGCCACGGAGCTTGTGAACAGAATAAAGAACGGCGGCGTCCTTCCCATGATAACGTCCTGTTCCCCGGGCTGGGTGAAGTACTGCGAGCACTATTTCCCCGATGAGATAGACCATATCTCGTCATGCAAGAGCCCGCAGCAGATGATGGGAGCTATAATAAAGACCTATTATGCCAAGAAAGAGGGAATTGACCCCAAGGATATGTACGTGGTGAGCGTCATGCCCTGCGTGGCGAAAAAATTTGAGATAGGCCGCGAGGACCAGGACGCCGCCGGCGTTCCCGACAACGACGCGTCTATCACCACCAGGGAGCTTGCTCAGATGATAAGGCGCGCGGGCATCAGCTTTAACGCCTTGCCGGACGAGAAGTTTGACGATCCCATAGGTGACGGCAGCGGCGCCGGCGTTATTTTCGGAGCCACGGGCGGAGTCATGGAAGCGGCGCTGAGGACGGCGTCGGAGTGGCTCACGGGCAAGCCCCTTGAAAAGCTGGAATTTGAAGAGGTCAGAGGAACAAAGGGCATAAAGGAAGCCGCGTACAGAATAGGCGACCTCGACCTGAAAGTGGCGGTTGCCAGCGGCACCAAGAACGCCAAGACCATCATGGAGAAGATAGCTAAGGGCGAGGCGGATTACGCGTTTGTGGAAATAATGTGCTGCCCGGGCGGCTGCGTAAACGGCGGCGGACAGCCTCACGTGCCCGCGTCGGTGAAGAACTTTACGGACGTGCGTGCGATACGCGCGTCGGCGCTGTACAGTCAGGACGCGGCGATGACCCTGCGCAAGAGCCACGAATCCCCTGCGGTGAAGGCCATATACGACGAGTATTTCGGCGAATACGGAAGCCACA
>CASDVX010000083.1 GCA_949284545.1 uncultured Eubacteriales bacterium | reverse complement strand
AAGGGAGGGGTTCTCCGCCGGATAATAGAGAGCGGGGAAATACCCAACATGATATTCTGCGGTCCGTCGGGCTGCGGGAAGACCACCCTTGCCTCCATCATCGCCGCCAGGACCGGCAAGCGTCTTTACCGCCTGAACGGGACCACCGCCTCCACCTCGGACATAAAGGGGATCATCGATGATATAGGCACTCTTGCCGCCCAAAACGGTATTCTCCTTTATCTTGACGAGATACAGTACCTTAACCGCAAGCAGCAGCAGACCCTTCTTCAGTTTATTGAAAACGGGGACATAACCCTCATAGCCTCCACGGCGGATAATCCGTATTTTTACGTATATAATGCCATCCTTTCCCGGTCCACGGTTTTTGAGTTTTCTCCCGTGCCGCCGGAGGAGACCGCCGCTGCGGTGAAACGCGCCTTTTCCGTAATGGAAAAGGAACGGGGCGAGGATATCTCCGTTTCCGACGAGGTTATACGGCACATTTCCGTTTCCTGCGGGGGCGACGTGAGAAAGGCAATAAACGCCGCCGAGCTCTGCGTGCTCGCCGCCGGGAGGGACGAAAGCGGAGTTCTCACCGTGTCGCCGGAGATCGCGGCGCAGGTCAGCCAGCGTTCCGGCATGAGATACGACCGGGACGGGGACATGCATTACGATATCCTCTCGGCGTTTCAGAAATCCATCCGCGGTTCTGACGAAAACGCGGCCCTGCATTATCTAGCCCGGCTCCTCCGGGCGGACGATCTCCTGTCCCCCTGCCGCCGGCTGCTGGTGATAGCCGCCGAGGATGTGGGTCTTGCCTATCCCAACGCTATGGCTATCACCAAGGCCTGCGTGGACTCGGCTCTCCAGCTGGGTCTGCCCGAGGCGAGGATACCTCTTGCGGAAGCGGTGATACTTCTTTCCACCGCTCCGAAATCCAATACCGCCATATGCGCGGTGGACGCGGCTCTTTCGGACGTGGATGCGGGCAAAGCCGGGGATATCCCCGCGCATCTCAAGGACACACATTACGCCGGAGCGGAAAGTCTGGGCCACGGGAAAGGATATGTGTACCCCCATTCCTGTCCCGGAAGATGGTGCGAGCAGCAGTACCTTCCGGACAATCTCATGGACCGGGTGTATTACGAATACGGGGACAACAAGACCGAGCAGGCGGCAAAAAAGTACTGGGAAGAGATAAAATCCAAAATAAAATAAGCGGCAAAGGCCGGCTCCCCGTCTCAGGCGCCTGAGACGGGGAGCTTTATTCACGGCGGAAAGCGCGGGTATGTGTTTTGCAGCGGGGCACGGATCATCCGTCAACGGCGCGTACGGGAATACCGCGCGGGCGCGGACATGAAAGCCGCACGAGCGCTTTCCGCCGGGCGGTGGAAACGAGGGAACAATTTTTGCGCCGCAGCCGTATTTTGTATTTCGGCAAACCGCACCGCAAGCCGCTGGTGCGGGTACGGGTACGGTGCGCGGGCCGCGAGTGCGGGTACGGCGCGCGGGCCGCGGGTGCGGGTACGGCGCGCGGGCCGCGGGTGCGGCGGGCGGACATCCCCGTGCGCGGGGAAACAAGACAAAACTTTCCGCCCGCGCCCGGAAACGGCGTACATACCCGTGCGCGGGGGGGAGAAAGCCAAGCAAGATAAAACAACACGCCCCGGGGTTGCGGACATCCCCGTCCGCCGGGAGAAAAGAACGGGGAACGGCGGCACAATAAAAACAGCGGACCGCATGGAAAACACGGTCCGCCGCAGGGTATCCGCTTCCGCTGACAAAGAATCGGGTCCCCCGGTTTCAGATTTTCATTCCGGTTCTGCGCCGGGCGCGGTCATTGAGCCGCTCTTTTCCTTACGGTAAACGCCGCCGCAACAGCAGCAGCCGCAAACACGATCACCCATACCGCGGCGACTTCAACGCCGGTCTGCGCCGGGGGCTCTATGGGAGCGCCGGAGTAATATATCTCAAATTCGTATACCTTAGGAGGATATTTGCCCGCATCCAGGCCCTCCAGCACCGTGAAACGAAGCTGCTTGGCCGAGACTGCGTCAAATTTCACCGTCAGGGTGGTTATTTTTGCCTCTGTGTCCTCGGCGCGGGATTCGGTAAGCCCCGTCACGCTCCTCCACTGCGTCCCGTCGTAATACTCCACCTTGTATCCGCCGTCGGCAAAGGGTTTCACGATATTGCTGCTTTCGTTTTTCAGAACGAACTCGGAGATGTTTGTGGCCGTGTCCCACTCAAAGTTGAGGTAAGGCTCAAATCCCCTCTCGCTTGCTATCCACGTATTACCCTCTCCGGCGTTGCCGCTCTTCTGCCAGCCCGTGGACAGATTTCCGTCCACGACGCACCCGGTGCCGTATTCATACTGGTCAAAGTGATTCTTGTTTCCGTCGTCGGTCACCGTGGCCGTGAGCGCCAGGTTCGTTTCGGCTGCGAAAACGCCCGTACAGAGGGTGAGAGCAAAAGCTGCGGCCGTTGCAATTGCCAGAATCTTTTTCATGTGGTTCATTCCTTTCCTTTTTTTTGATTATACTTCATTCACCGGTCCCACTGAATAGACATTCACCGTATTTTGTGTAAAAACGAACAAATATTCTTTACCTTTGCACAGGCTCCGGGCAGACCTAAAGGTCCCATATGAGGCATATGAAAACTATCCCCGCCGCGCCGCCGGGTCCTAAAAGAGCGCATACCGATGCCGTGAACATATTAAATGACACGGTTATCCCCAGCGCGGGAGAGAGGCACACCGCCACAATACAGCACAGAAGCCCCAAAACCCCGTTTAGTAAAAATGAAATCAGCATTCGCCGTTTATGTAAAAACAATCCCAGCGCCCCCAAAACGACGGCGCCGGCAAGCAGAAGCAACGGATCTGGCATATCTTAATCTCCTTACGGTCACGGTTACGGATACTTTTCGGCCGCTGCTCCGCGCGGGCCTCCGGCGTAGACGGGTCCCCCGGCGTAGGCGCCCTGCGGGGGTCTGCTGCGGGGGCGGTCTCTCCGCACGGGCCTAAGGCCGGACGGACACTTCACGGGGAAAGCCGGGACAGGGGCGGCCGTTTTTTCACCCTCCGGGCGCGGGCGCAAACAAAAAGCAAAAGGCGCGGAGGTCGGGAAACTGCCGGAACACCGGCACAACCGAGGATGCGCAGGGCTGTCAAACGTCTGTTCTCCGGGGAAGGCGCACCGGGTCCCCCGGCATAGGCGCCCCGCGGGGGTCTGCTGCGGGGGCGGTCTCTCCGTACGGGCCTAAGGCCGGACGGACACTTCACGGGGAAAGCCGGGACAGGGGCGGCCGTTTTTTCACCCTCCGGGCCTACGTCGGAGCGGCGTCCTTTTCCGTCTCTCTGTTCGACTCTTCCGCCGCTGCCTTTTCTTTTTCCTTTATTCTTCGCACCAAGAGCCGGTATCTCGTTTCCAGTGCGTTCAGATCGTACACCGCCGCGTCTATTTCTCCCTCCTCCGACGCGGCGTCAAAACGGCTTTGCGCCGCCTCAATCCTGCGTCCCAGCACTTTCAGTTCCTCTTCTTCGCTCATGAGAGGAACCGTCTCCTCCTCGTCCGCCGGAAAAAACAGACGGGCCAGCCTGTGAAGCACGTTTTCCATAATGTAACACTCCTCCCGAAAGGTTATGCCTGATTATTGGAAAAAATACCCCCTGTCATTCAGTCCCGGGAACTTTTGCCGGCCGCGTACGCAAAACGACGGGATTCCTGCAAAATTTTGTCGCAAAATATCGAAAAACGTAAATCTAAAATTTACATTTAACTACTCTGAGTTGATGTTTTTACTTCCATATACTGTTAAAAACTCACTTTTCAACAGGCTGTTTTTTCATATCATGCGGATTATCCACATTTTCCACAGAGTTTTCAACATATTCCGTTTGTAAAGCAACATAAACGCCGGGTATAAAGATTTAATTTTTTATTCTTACCCTTCCGGGGGAAAGTGAATATTTTTCCTGCGTTTCATGCAAAATATTCCTGTATGAGTAAGGCTGCGGCAGTCGCACCCTTATGCGGAGGATGTAATATTATGTTGTTAAAAGGGAACGAACGAAGAATAGTAGTCGTGGAAAAACTCAACGACCCCTACTTTGAGAAGGCGGTATTTTACATCCGCTGCGGGGTCACCGGCGAAAAGAGCGGCATAAGTCTCGCCGACAGAGCGCAGGAAATACTTGAAAGTCTTGAACGCGCCGGCGGGGCGTCCTCAGAAAAGCCGCGGGCAAGGCGCCCCTCCGGTCCGGCCTCCCCGGACAAACAGGACGGTTCCGGAGCCTCGGGGTCCGGCAGGGCAAAGACGGCGGGCACGGCGAGGCCAGGCAAGGCCAAGGCAACGGGCACGGCGGGATCCGGCGGGGCAAAGACGGCGGCCGCGGCAGGATCAGACAACAACAAGTCCGCAAACGCCACGGGCTCAATCGCGGCGTCTGCAAACATGCGGGCAAAGCGTTCCCCGGATTTGACCTCCCCGGACAAAAAGG
>CASDVX010000082.1 GCA_949284545.1 uncultured Eubacteriales bacterium | reverse complement strand
TTGGACAGGCTGGACGAGGTAGGCGGCAGGATATTGTCCGCGGCGAAGGCGTACTGCGGGTATATGTACAGGGATGCCGAGCTGCTGGACACCGCGCTGTACATAGACAGCGACGGAGAACTTTACGCGGCGCTTAAAGAGACCTCGGATTTCTGGGGCGTGGAAAGCGCCGGCGCCGAGTTTTCGGAGGAAAGCGTCGAAGAGCTTTATTTTTACGGGGACGACGTGTTTTCCTGCCGGGTGTTGATGAAGGCGGCCTGCGCGGACGGGACCGCAGCCGATATAGACCTTACAGCGGTGTTTTACAGGGAAGAAACCGCGTGGATGCTTTACTCGGTGACGGGGGGCCCCGTTTCCTGACGGAGGGCGGGGCCTTTTATCGGTCGGCCGATCATAACGGGCCGTACGCATATTTTCAAATAAACAATAGATAAAGCACCCTCCGCAGTAACGGCTGAGGGTGCTTTTTATGTTGCGCCGGTTTTTTCAGAGCGGCATTTCCTGTGGAAACCGGAGGAAAAATCAGATAGAAAATACCGGAATGGAAAATACCGGAGGGAAAAATACCGGATGACGTGCCCTGCGCGTCCGGGAGTCAAACCGTTTTATTATTCTCTGCAAAGCAAAATTTTTTCAAACAGAAAAGCACCCTTCGCCGTTACGGCTGAGAAGAGTGCTTTCTTTTTGTGCTGATTTTTTCAGGGCGGGATTTCCCGGGGAAAACGGGAGGGAGAATACCGGATGCCGGATCCTCCGCTTCCGGTAAACCTCCTGCGCGGGGATATCTCAGTTTCCGGAATCCTCCACTATAAGGGTGCGTACGCCGCCCGACTGTTTTTCGGCGGCCTGTTTTTCCCTGTTTTCAAAAAACTTTTCTGCAACCTGGGGGAAAAGCGCGTAGGACAGAACGTCCTCCTCACACTTTGCCCATTTCTTTGCCTCCTTCCGGTACTTGGGAAGCTCCGGGGAGAGCAGGTCCGCGGGACGGCAGGTGATTACCTCCGCGTCGCCTATGGCCTTTTTCCTGACCTCCTCGTTCACCTCGCCGGGAAGTTTTCCGTATTCGCCCCTGAGAAGCCCCTTGGATTCCTTGGGAAATATCTTGTACCTTTCTCCGGAGATAACGTTCATGACCGCCTGCGTTCCCACTATCTGGCTGGTGGGGGTCACAAGGGGAGGATACCCGAAATCCTTGCGCACGCGCGGGACCTCGGCAAGGACCTCGTAATATTTATCCATTGCGTTAGCCTGCTTGAGCTGGCCTATCATGTTGGACAGCATACCTCCGGGCACCTGGTAAAGGAGGGTGTTTGTGTCCACGGAAAGCACCTTGGGATCAAGGCTGCCGTTGGCCTTGAGCTCTGCCGCAACGTTGCGGAATATGGCCGCGGCCTCGCTGAGTTTGCCCAGATCCAGCCCGGTATCCCTGTCGGTGCCCTTCAGCGTCGCCACTAAGGATTCCGTGGCCGGCTGGCTGGTCCCGTTTGCAAGGGGAGACAGCGCGGTGTCAACAATGTCCACGCCCGCCTGAGCGGCCATAAGATACACCATGTCGCCTGTGCCGGTGGTATTGTGGGTGTGGAGATGTATGGGGGCGGAGCAGTGCTCCTTGAGCTTTTTTACAAGGGAATACGCGTCGTAGGGGAGAAGGAGGTTCGCCATGTCCTTTATGCATATCACATCGGCGCCGTTTTCCTCCAGCTCGCAGGCAAGGCGCACAAAATATTCCTCGTTGTGGACGGGGGAGGAGGTATAGCTCATTGCCGCCTCGCACACACCGCCCGCTTCCTTGGTGTACTTCATTGCCGCCTTGATATTTCTCACGTCGTTGAGCGCGTCGAAAATACGTATCACATCGATGCCGTTCTCAATGGATTTTTTGACAAAAGCCTCCACCACGTCGTCGGCGTAATGCTTATATCCCAGGATATTCTGACCGCGCAAAAGCATCTGCAGCTTTGTTTTCGGCATGGCTTTGCGGAGCTGGCGCAGCCTTTCCCAGGGATCCTCGTTGAGGAACCTCATGCACACGTCGAAGGTGGCGCCGCCCCAGCATTCCAGGGACCAGTACCCCATGTCGTCCAGCAGCTTCGCTGCGGGGAGCATCTCCTCAAGCGTCATGCGGGTGGCAGCCTGGGACTGGTGCGCGTCGCGCAGGATGGTGTCGGTTATTTTAAGAGGATTTTTTGCCTCTGCCATATATTATCACCTGTCCTTTTTTAGGAAATACAGTGCCGGTCAAAACGCCGTTTCGGGACGCATCCGCGAAAGCCACCGGCACGCGCCGCGTACGCGGCGGTCACTTGAAGCGTCACCTGCCGGCATCACGCGCCGAACAGGGAGATTATCACGCCTGCGGCGATGGCGGAGCCTATCACTCCCGCCACGTTGGGGCCCATTGCGTGCATGAGCAGGTAGTTCCCGGGTTTGGCCTTCTGCCCTTCCAGCTGGGAGACCCTTGCGGCCATGGGAACGGCGGAAACGCCGGCCGAGCCGATGAGGGGGTTGATCTTCTGCTTGGAGAACAGGTTCATGAATTTGGCGAGAAGGACGCCGCCGGCGGTACCGAAAGCGAAAGCGATAACGCCGAGAATAATGATCTTAATGGTGCGCAGATCCAAGAACGTGCCCGCTGTAGCCGTGGCTCCCACGGTTATGCCCAGCAGGATGGTCACAATATTGCACAGCTCGTTCTGCATGGTCTTGGACAGCCTTTCCGTCACGCCGCATTCACGGGCGAGGTTGCCCAGCATGAGGCAGCCTATGAGAGAGGCCGCGTCCGGCACGAGAAGGGACACAAAGGCGGTCACCACTATGGGGAAAATTATTTTCTCCGTCTTGCTGACGGTGCGCAGCTGCTTCATCTCTATCTGTCTCTCGGCCTTGGTGGTAAGCAGGCGCATGATGGGCGGCTGTATCACCGGCACCAGCGCCATGTAGGAATACGCGGCCACGGCTATGGGACCGAGAAGGTCCGGAGCGAGTATGGAGGTGGTGAATATGGCGGTAGGTCCGTCCGCGCCGCCGATTATGCCTATGGAGCCCGACTCCGCCGCGGTAAAGCCCAGAAGGCTGGCGCCGGCGAAGGTGAGGAATATGCCCAGCTGCGCCGCGGCGCCCAGAAGGAGGCTCTTGGGGTTCGCGATCAGGGGACCGAAATCCGTCATGGCGCCCACGCCCATGAATATGAGACAGGGATATATGCCCAGCTTAACGCCCAGATACAGGTAATCCAGAAGACCCGCCGACACCTGGGAGCCTATCTCGGAGGAATTTATCACCGAGTCGAGCACACCGGCGTCCCTGAAGCTGTCCGCAAGCTCCTGAGTATACGTCCCGCCGCCGAAGAGGTCCCAGTTCACGTGCCCTCCGGCGAAGAGTATCTCGTGGAACATATTGGCGCCGGGGAGATTGGTGAGCATCATCCCGAAGGCGATGGGCAGAAGAAGAAGCGGTTCGAATTTTTTAACTATGGCCAGATACATCAGCGCGCAGGCGACCACGATCATTACCAGGCATTTCCAGTTCTCGCCCAGCATGGCGAAACCGGAACCCTTGAGAAAGTCGATAAAACCTTCCATCGGTTTACACTCCTTTATATTTGAAATAAAACCTTTTGAAAGGTCAGCCTATCACGCAGAGGACCGCGCCGCTTTCCACGGAAGACCCCTTCTGCGCGTTTACGGAAAGGATTTTCCCGTCCGCCGGGGCCACGATCTCGTTTTCCATCTTCATGGCTTCCAGCACCAGAAGCACCTGGCCGGTCTTGACTGTGTCACCGGGAGCAACGCTGACGCTGAGGATGGTGCCGGGCATGGGGGCCTTTATCTCCGTTCCGCCGGCGGGAGCGGCAGCGGGAGCCGGGGCAGGGGAAGGAGCGGGCGCAGCCGCCGGAGCAGGCGCGGGTGCCGCGGCTTTGGCCGCTGCCCCGGGAGCAAGCTCCTCTATGGCGACTTCATACTCGGTTCCGTTTACGATTACACGGTAGTTTTTCATGACGCATTTTCCTTTCTTTATCCGCAAAAGATTACTTTTTCTTTATGGAAAGTATACGGATGCCGGAAACGTCCGTTCCCAGATCCTCGGCCACCGCGGCCGCTATGGCTGCGGCAAGGGGCCCGCGGTTCTCGATGACGGAAGACGCCTCCGCCGGAGCGGCGTCCGGTGCTGCGGTATCCGCTGCCGGAGAGGGGGATTTGGACACCCCGTTCACTATGAGGCTCATAATTTTGCACATCACGATAATGCAGATGAGACCCACAAACACGGTGCCCAGACCGATGCCTATCGTGCTGAGGACGGTGCCCGTGTCTGCCACCTTGTTGCCGAGCTCGTTCGCGGTCATAAGAGTTACCCACGGATCAAACATGAAGCTCACCATTCCTTTCATTTATGCATGGTATATACAGCCGCCTTTGAAGGCGGCGGAAAGATGCGGAGCGTACGGAGCGCACGCCGCGCCTGACGGCGAAACGTCTCTGAGCGTTAAACCACATTCTCCCGCATTATATCATGGTTCATTTTACCACCGGCGGCAGGGGATTTCAATAAACTTTTCTGTTATTTAAGAAAAATGTCACAATCGCCCGCCGACCGGCGGTGACGGCAAGTGTTCCGGCCTTTATGCCGCTTGCGGTGCAAAGCGGAACGGGCGCGGCCTGTCCGCGGGGCCTTTCCGCCGTTTACGTCCGTGCGTTCCCTGCAGCGCAGCAAAATAATTGATAACGGTTATTGATTTGCCGGGAAAACTGTGGTATGCTCTCAGTGTCCGGGTAATATCCCGGCGAAACGGAGGAAAAGACAAGGGAGATAAACGGAAGAATAAAATACATCGGCGTGGAGGACAGATCCACGGACCTTTTCGAGGGACAGTACCGGATCCCGGACGGCATAACCTACAACTCATATTTCATAGACGGGGAAAAGACAGCGGTCATGGACACGGCGGCGGAGGGCTTCACAGAGGAATGGCTGGAGAACCTGAAAAAGGCTTCGGGAGGACGCGCGCCGGATTATCTGATAGTTCAGCACATGGAGCCGGACCATTCTTCGGGGATAACCGCGCTCATGGAGACCTTCCCGGAGACGGTGATAGTGTCCAACGCCAAATCCTTCCCCATGATGAAGCAGTTTTTCGGCGAAGATTACCCTGACAGGCGGATAGCCGTTGGGGACGGGGACAGCCTGGATCTGGGCTCGTGCAGGCTGGAATTCATAACGGCGCCCAGGGTTCACTGGCCGGAGGTGACGCTCGCCTACGACAGCACGGACGGGGTTCTTTTTTCCGCCGACGCTTTCGGGAGATTCGGTATTTCGGAACAGGAC
>CASDVX010000081.1 GCA_949284545.1 uncultured Eubacteriales bacterium | reverse complement strand
GTGGCGTTCATCATGGACACGGCCGGAGGCGTGATATTTGCAAAGATACTCAACCTGTTCCTGAAGAAAAAGATAAACCCCATGATCGGCGCGGCGGGCATATCCGCGTTTCCCATGTCGGGGCGTATCGTACACAAGATGGGCCTGGCGGAGGATCCTCAGAACTTCCTGCTCATGCATTCAATCGGTGTGAACGTGTCGGGTCAGGTGGCCTCGGTGATAGCGGGCGGACTGATACTTCAGTTCTTCATGTGACGGCGGCCTGCGTCCGGAGACGGGCGCGGCGCAGGACCGTGCGGGGAAAACATGCGGGCGGTCCGGCGAGAGCCGCGGCAAATGGCCTCCGTCCCCCGCGGGCTTTTCCCGGGGCGGCGGTACGCCGTCTGCGCGTTGACCTCAGCCGGGACAATATGACGGGACAATATGAAAAGAAAGGATGCTGTGTGATATCATGGAATTTGAGCCTATGAATTTTGTGGAGAACCTTTCCTACATGGGAGAGGGAATGCTGTGTATATTCATCGTTATCGGGGTCATCATTGCGATAACCTCCCTTCTGAACCTTGTCACCCGTCCCAAAAAAGGGAAATGACGGGAAAGGACACGTTTTTGTGACCCCGAGCGCCGGCAGAAACGCCGGCGCTTTTTTGTTTAGAAGTGTACCGTCAAAGGCAAGGCGGGAAGTATGCGGCATACCCGGCACGGCAAACGGCGCGGGTTCGGGAGGCGGGCGTTGGGCGGGACGGCGCCACTTATCCGATAAATTGAGGGCGTGGGCATAGGCTTCCGTCGGCAGCGCGGTGGCGGGTGTAAGCAAGAGAGCAAAAAGCAGAATCGGGCGCGGCGGCGGAGTGGAATCAGGGGACGCGGGCGTTTGGACGGCGTTGGAGCGGGTGCGGTCGTACAGGAAAGCAACCACGCAGACGTCGGAACAGGGTGCGGCAGACGCAGGCGCGGGGGCGGCGACGGGCGGACTGCGCCGGGACAGCGGGTATATAAACGGCGGCGGGTACCTGTCCGCCGGGGGGGCGCGGAACCTTTTCCAAATACCGGGAAACGCAGGCCCTGTCCGCTTTTTGTCCCTGCCGCCGGTGTAAAATCAAGGCGCACGGGGAATGTTTTTATTGCAAACACACCCGATATTTGATATAATTATGAGAGATGACCGCGCTCTCCGCCGCTCCGCAGGGGAGGCGGGCGGGCCCCTTTCCCCGCAAGCTTTGACGCGAAACGCTCTTTCAGCCGCTCAGGCGGCGCGTTTTGCCGGACCGCGCGCGGAAAATCCCGCAGGACGAAAGGAAAGATGATCGTATGCCAGAGAAAAATCCCGAAAAGGAAAAAGCCCTTGAACTGGCCGTGGGACAGATAGAAAAGGCCTTCGGCAAGGGGTCTATCATGAAGCTGGGAGAAAATACCTCCCTCAGCATAGAAGCTATCCCCACCGGCTCCATCGCCCTTGATATGGCGCTGGGAGTGGGAGGCGTGCCCAAGGGCCGAATCATTGAAATATACGGGCCTGAGTCCTCAGGTAAGACCACCCTCGCCCTCCACATCCTCGCCCAGTGCCAGAAGCAGGGCGGAACGGGCGCTTTCATCGACGCGGAGCACGCCCTTGACCCTGTGTACGCACAGGCTCTGGGCGTGGACATCGATTCCCTGCTGGTTTCCCAGCCGGACACCGGAGAACAGGCCCTCCAGATAGCGGAGATGCTCATACGTTCCGGCGCGGTGGACGTGATAATTGTTGACTCGGTGGCGGCGCTGGTGCCGAGGGCCGAGATAGAGGGAGAAATGGGCGACAGCCACGTGGGCATACAGGCAAGGCTCATGAGTCAGGCCCTGCGGAAACTGGCCGGCGCGCTGTCCAAATCCAACTGCGTTGCCGTGTTTATAAACCAGCTCCGCGAGAAAATAGGCATAATGTTCGGGAATCCCGAAACCACCACCGGCGGCAGGGCGCTGAAGTTTTACGCCTCCGTCAGGCTGGATATACGCAAGGGCGAGGCGATAATGAAAAACGGCGAGGCCGTGGGCTCCCGCACAAAGGTCAAGATAGTGAAAAACAAGGTGGCTCCCCCCTTCCGCGAGGTGGAGTTTGACATAATGTACGGGCGCGGCATCTCCAGGGACGGGGAGATACTCGACCTGGGCGTGGCCCTTGAGGCAGTCAAGAAAAGCGGCGCGTTCTTCTATTACAAGGATCAGAGAATAGGTCAGGGCAGAGACAACGCCCGGCAGTTCATCACGGACAATCCCGAGATAGCCGCTCAGATAGAGGAAGAGATATATAAAAACAAGGACCGCTTCCTGTTTTCAAAGGGAGGCTTTAAGGTGGTCCCGGCCCAGGAAAGGCAGCAATCCGCCGGTTCATCAGCGGGCGCGCAGGCCTCCGCTCAGCCGGCCGACGGGCGCGCGGCGGCCGCCCCGCGGGTGCGCAGCCTTAAAAACGAGCTGGATATAGACATAGGAGTTGACGACTGATGCGCGTTTCCCGCCTTGAATATCTCAGAAACGGCGGGGTGCGCGTCGCTTCGGAGGACGGGTCCTCCTTTTATCTTGAGCCTCTCACCGCCCAGGAAGCCTTCCTTTCCGTGGGCGACGAGCTCAGCGACGAGGAGGTATCCGGGCTGCTGGACGTTTCCGAGGAGAGGGAAGCCAAAAGCCGGGCGCTGAACATTCTCAGCTACCGGGAACATTCCTCCGGCGAGCTGAGGCGGAAGCTGATGAAAAGGGTTTCCTCCCGGGCGGCGGACGCGGCGGTGGAAAGAATGGCCGAGCTGGGCATGATAAACGACGGGGACACGGCCTTCCGTCTGGCGGCGGAGCTGTCCGGGACCCGCCTCTGGGGAAGGGCGCGGGTAAAGGCGGCGCTTTTGCAGCGGGGTTTTTCCTCCGCCGTCGCCGAGGAGGCCGCCGGGTCGTGTCCCGACCAGAGGGAGCTTTTGAGGGCGTGCATACATAAAAAGCGTTTTCCCCTCCGCGGGAACGCTCAGGACAGGCTCCGGCTCATGAGAAAGCTTGCCGCCCGGGGCTTTGAGACGGAGGATATCCGGGCGGTGCTTTCCGAGGACTTTGTTTCACAGGGGCCGGAGGACGAGGATATTTGAGGGAATCATCCGGAAAGGAAAGGGTCTTGATGGCAACGGACGGTGCGAATAAAACAGGCGAAAAGGTCAGCATAGTATCTCTGGGCTGCGCGAAAAATCAGGTGGACGCGGAGGCGATGCTCCGCCGTCTGCGGGACGCGGGATATGAGCTTACGGACGACCCCTCCAAGGCGGCCTGCGT
Source organism: uncultured Eubacteriales bacterium (assembly GCA_949284545.1). GTDB lineage: Bacteria > Bacillota > Clostridia > Oscillospirales > CAJFTT01 > CASDVX01. The sequence continues at coordinate 1,844 of CASDVX010000081.1, read as the reverse complement.
GATAGTGAACACCTGCGGGTTTCTTGAATCCGCCCGGGCCGAGGCTGTGGAAAGCATAATTGAGCTGGGCAAGCTCAAGCCCGAGGGAACGATAAAGGCAATAATCGTCAGCGGCTGCCTTTCTCAGCTGGAAAAGGAAAATATACTTGACCAGATGCCCGAGGTGGACGCGGTGGTGGGCCTCTCGGGAGCCAATAACATAGAGGAACACGTGAAATGGGAGTGGTACGGCGAGCGTTTTGCAATGACGGTGGAGACGGATAAGCTCAGGATAGATATGCCCAGAATCCTGGGCAACGAACCTCATTACGCCTATCTGAAGATCGCGGAGGGCTGCGACAACCGCTGTTCCTACTGCCTTATCCCCACGATACGGGGGAGGTTTCGCAGCCGCAGCATGGAGAGCATACTTTCCGAAGCCGAGGAGCTTGCGAAAAAAGGGGTAAAGGAGCTTGACGTGGTGGCTCAGGACACCACCCGCTACGGAGAGGACAATTACGGCGCCCCCATGCTCCCGGAACTTCTGCGCCGCCTTTGCAGGATAGACGGCATACATTGGATACGGGTGCTTTACGGGTACCCGGACAGGGTGTCCGACGAGCTTCTCACCGTGATGAGGGAGGAAGAAAAGATAGTAAAGTACCTTGACCTCCCCCTTCAGCACTGCGACGGCGGCATACTTAAAAGCATGAACCGGCGCGGGGACGAGGCGTCTCTCAGAAATCTGATTTCCCGTATACGGAGCGCGGTGCCGGGCATAACCCTGCGCACCACCCTTATCGCGGGCCTGCCGGGAGAGGGAGAAAGGGAATTTGAGGCGCTGGCTGCCTTTGTGAAGGACATGAAATTTGACAGGCTGGGGGTCTTCCCCTATTCCCGCGAAGACGGCACGCCCGCCTGGTCGTTCCCCGGCCAGGTGGACGAGGAGACAAAGTACCGCCGGACGGAGATAATAATGGAAGAGCAGTTTGAAATAATGGAGCGCCTTAACCGCAAAAAGCTGGGGAGCACTGCGGAGGTGCTTACGGAGGGCTGGGACTCCTACATAAAAATGTGCTACGGACGCACCGCGGCGGACGCGCCCGACGTGGACGGGAAGGTGTTCTTCACCCCGTCCGGGAAGCGTCCCGCTCCCGGCGATTTCGTTACCGTGAGGTTTACCGACGTGCTTGACTACGACCTTATGGGGGAACAGGTGTAAGCCGCCGGCCCTGCCGATATATTAAAAGGAGGCCCTGGGTTTTGAATAATCTGAACACGCCCAACAAGCTTACCGTGGCGAGGATGGCCATGGTCCCGGTTTTCATGGCCGTTCTTCTGCTGGAAATATGGGTCCCCGACTGGTCGGTCTTCACCCGGGCCTTCGCCGGGGTAATCTTTTCCGCCGCCGCGATTACCGACGCCGTGGACGGGAGAATGGCACGGAAATACAACCTGATAACGGATTTCGGAAAATTTCTCGATCCGATAGCCGACAAGATGCTGGTCCTGTCGGCTCTTATCTGCTTTGTCCGGCTGGACATGATGTTCCTCGGCGAATGGCTCACGGTCATCATAATACTCCGGGAATTCGCCGTGTCCGCCCTGAGGCTTGTTGTGAGCAGGGAGGGCGGCGAGGTCGTGTCCGCCTCCATATGGGGCAAGCTCAAGACCGTGCTCCAGATGGCCGCGGTGATAACCTATCTGTTCCAGGACGCCGTAGGGAGCATCCTCGGCGTTTCGCTGCGGGTATGGGAGATTTCCCTTGCCGATCTGGTGATGATATCCGCGGTGGTCATGACGCTGATCTCCGGGTACAAATACCTCGAGAGCTATTACCCGTACATAGACCCGGCAAAATAAGG
>CASDVX010000080.1 GCA_949284545.1 uncultured Eubacteriales bacterium | reverse complement strand
GGACGTGGAGAGCACGAAGAGGATCAAGACGCTGCTTGACGAGATCGGAGTGAATTTTTACGACCACATCATAGTGGGAGAGGATGATGAAGCCGTTTCCATGGCCGAGTCCTATAAATACGGATATATATTCTCAAAGAGGCGATAATTCCATTGCCCGCGTAGAGACGAGAAAGCGGGCAATGACCCCTTGGACGAGCTGCACATAATGAGTGGAATATCTCTCCGAGACTGCGGGACATGTTCAGAGCGTGCCGAAGCTCACGGAGGAATACATCCAGAGCATTCACGGCAGGCTCGGTTTTTCACCGCCGCCACGCGCGCTTCACCTGCCGACCGTGGGGCATGCCGGCCCGCAGACATCGGACACGGACAAAAGCCCGTGACAGCCCCGCATTCACCTGCCGGCGCAGAGAAGGAATAAGGTTACCGACCTTCAATATATGACAAAACCTCCGAAGCGTTGGCGTCGGGCTTTACCTTGTACATGGCTTTTTCTATTTTCCCAGTCTCGTCTATCACGAAAGTCGTGCGGACGACCCCCATGCTTGTCTTGCCGTAGAGCTTTTTCTCGCCCCACGCACCGTAGGTCTGTATGACCGAGAGTTCCGGGTCGGAAAGCAGGATAAAGGGGAGATCGTACTTCTCCGCAAACCGGGCGTGAGAGGCGGTGCTGTCCCGGCTGATGCCGACGACCTCGGCGTTATTTTCGCGAAACCGTTCGTATAGCCCGGCAAAAGCCTGCGCCTGCCTGGTGCAGCCCGGGGTGCTGTCTTTCGGGTAAAAATACAGGATTACTTTTTTTCCTGCAAAATCGGAGAGGGACACGCTTCTGCCGTCCTTGTCCGCAAGCTTGAAATCAGGAGCTTTCATACCTGCACTGAGCATAAAAATATCTTCCTTTCACCAGGCCGCCGCGCAAATGCAGAGCGGCTTATTTCTGTTCTGCCCCGTTTTCATCCGGGCCTTTGACGCCGCTGTTGTAGGCCTCATTGTCAAAAAACAGCATCCTGCGGTAACGCCCGGGGGTAATACCTTTGTATTTTTTGAAGAGCTTGACTATATAGTATTCGTCGGAAACGCCTATCTCTTCGGCGATCTTGTCCAGCGAAAGGGTGGTTTTGAGAAGCAGGTCCTCGGCTTTCTGCATACGCACCTGAGTGATGTATTCGCTCACGGTCTTGCCGGTTATGCGCTTGAATATCACGCCGAAATATTTTCCGGACATTCCCACCATACCGGCAAGCTGCGGAACGGTTATATCCTCCATGTAGTGCTGGGAAATGTAATCGGTGACCTTGTTTATCATGTGCCTGTGGGTATGCTCCGTGGAGGAATAGCTTATATCACGGCTGTACGTAAGCTCGGACAGAGCCTCAAAGAAAAGGCCGCGCATTTTAAGGTTTGACGCAACCGTGTTGTCGCGGAATGCGGTATACATGCCGCGGAACATCGTCAGAAGCCGGTCGTAGTCGGTGCCGCGTATGAGAGGAGGGAAGGACAGCTCGGGCACGTCGGCGTTGGGACGATGGCGGAGCTTTTCGGTAAATGCCTCGGCTTCCGCGGTAGAAGAAGGGAAAATATAGATATCCTCTGCCGTGAAATTAAGATTTTCGTCGATAAAATACCAGTCAAAATGTACGCAGTGGGCGTGAAAATACGCGTCCTTTTCAACAATCATCCTGTTTCTCAGGTTCGGACGCAGGAAAAACACGTCCCCGCGGGTGATGGTGTATACTCCGTCGTCCATGTGCATCTTGGCTTCGCCGTCCACGCAGAAAAGGAGCTCGTTGTCGTAAATTATGCGTTCACCGAAATCAGAATATCCGCGGCGCTTAAGGTCATTTACATACCTGATGTACGGAGATATTTTGTCAGAGTGAATGTACATGCTCATATTATGACCTCCTTGTATTTTATATGTTAAATATACCTTTTATTTTTTGAAAATGCAATAGTTTACCGCAAAAAAGAATTGCGATGAAAGTTCTTTTTTACAATTATACGGCGACATATTCATTGTATTCAGAGTAAATAGATTGTATAATAAGTATATATCGTTATATTAGTGAGACGTCAACAGAAAACGCCGGGAAAAGTCCGGACGTTTCGGGTCTGTTTCGTTTCGAAGGAGTGGTAAACGGTGGCAGAAGGACTCGAAGGATTTAAAAACCCGCCGGCAGATCTCAGGGGAGCTCCGTTCTGGTCGTGGAACTGCAGGCTTGACAGAGATATGCTGATGCGTCAGATAGAATATTTCCACGAAATGGGCATGGGAGGATATACTATCCACGCGCGGACAGGGCTTGATACCGAGTATATGGGTGAGGAATTTCTCGGGCATGTGCGCGCGTGCGTGGAAAAAGGGAAAAGCCTCGGCATGAAAACGCACCTGTACGACGAGGACCGCTGGCCGTCGGGCTACGGCGGCGGAGAGGTCACAAAGGATCCGGCATTTCGCTACAGGTATATTGTTTTTACCCCTCAACCCCCGAATGAGAAGCCCACGGAACCATGGGTGGCGCTTTTCGCGCACAGCGCTCCGGACGACGGGAGCAGAAAGCTGCTGGCCAGATACAGCGTGACCCTTGATAAGGACGGCAGGCTCGAAGACTATCGCCTTCTGAAAGACGGCGAGACCGGGGGAACCGGGGAAAACGTGTGGTACGCGTACATGGAGATAGCGGGGAGCCATCCGGGCTTTAATGGGCAGTCGTATGTGGATGTCCTCAATCCTGCGGCGACGCGCAGGTTCATAGAGACCACCCACGAAAAATACAAAAAAGCGGTGGGGGAAGAATTCGGCAAGGCCGTGCCGGACATTTTCACCGACGAGCCTGAGCACGTGCTTTTCGGCACTTTACCGTCGCCGTTTCACAGAGGAGGGGTGTCCGTACCGTACACGGACGATTTCGACGTAAAGTACAGGGAAAAGTACGGAGTAAGCGTGTTTGAGCATCTCCCGGAGCTTTTCTGGGAACGGGCGGACGGTGAAGCGTCCCTCCACCGTTACCGCTATCATGATTTTACCGCCGGGCTTTTTGCCCAAAGCTATTCCCGGGTGCTGGGAGAATGGTGCGGGGAAAACGGCATTGCGCTCACGGGGCATCTTCAGGACGAGGATCATCTGAGCAATCAGACGCGGTCTTTGGGAGAGGCGATGCGTCACTATCCGTTCTACCAGCGTCCCGGTATAGACATCCTCTGCAATATGAGGGAATACGCCACCGCCAAGCAGGCGCAGAGCGTTGCCAACCAGACCGGCAGAGAGGGCCTCACCAGCGAGCTTTACGGGGTGACCAACTGGGATTTCGACTTCCGCGGCCACAAGCTTCAGGGCGACTGGCAGGCGGCTCTGGGAGTGGTGCACAGGGTGCATCATCTCGCCTACGCCTCCATGGCAGGCGAATCCAAAAGGGACTATCCGGCGTCCATATTCTATCAGTCGCCGTGGTATAAGAAATACGGATACATAGAGGATTATTTCGCGCGGGTAAACGTGGCGCTGACAAAAGGGAAACCCCGCGTGCGTCTGGGCGTCATACACCCTATAGAGAGCTTCTGGCTGGCCTGGGGCTGCGACCTCCAAACCGGGCGCGAGAGGAGCAGGCGCGAAAGAAATTTCTCAGAGGTTACCAATTGGCTCATAGAAAATCAGGTGGATTTTGATTTCATCTCCGAATCGATTCTTGAGACGGCGGACAGCCGGGATGCCGGCGGTTTCTCCGTGGGCGAGATGTCCTACGAGGCGGTGCTTGTGCCCGATTGCAGGACGCTGAGAGCGTCTACCGTCGACAGACTTGAAAGATTCGCACAAAGGGGAGGACGGGTCATTTTCATGGGCAGCGCGCCGGAGCTCGTGGACGCGGTAAGGTCTGACAGAGCTGAGAAGCTCGCGGAAAAATGTGTGCGCATACCGTTTGAATTTGAAGCACTCATGACCGCCGTGGAGCCCGTGCGGGATGTGGAGATCAAAAATTCCTTCGGCGGGAGAAGCGGAAGATATATGTACAGGATGCGGGAGATCGGGGAAGACAGAATACTGTTCATCGCCCAGGCCCGCGACCCGATGAATAAGGATATCCCCCGCAGGGAAGACGTCACAGTGGAAGTTGTCGGCACGTACAGCGTAAGGATTCTGGACGCGTTTACGGGTGAGATATGCGACGGGGAGTGCACATGCTCGGGCGGCAAGACGAAGATACCCGCGCGGCTTTACGACCATGACAGTCTGCTGCTGTACCTGACGCAGGAGAAGGACGGATACACGGGCCTTTCGCGCGGGCATAAGCCGAAGGATTACAGTGAAACGGGTCGGGTGAGCGGGACCGATTCCTACGAGCTCGAGGAGCCTAACGTACTGCTCCTTGACAGAGCGGAGTATTCTCTGGACGGGGCGCCTTTTGAAAAGGAAGAAGAGCTTCTCAGGGCAGACAATATCTGCCGCAGCCGTATCGGGTATCCCACAAAACCTTCCTGCGCCATGCAGCCCTGGCTTATAAAGGACGAAGCCGGCGTGCCGGGTCACACGCTGAAGCTCAGGTTCACGTTTTACGCGGATGAACCTTTCGAGGGAGTAAAAATAGCCGCTGAACCCCAGAAAGGTATGAGCATGGAATGCAACGGGGAAAAGGTAAAAATGATACCGGACGGGTATTTTACCGATGAGGCCATAAAGACATACCCGCTGCCCAAACTGTCCGCCGGCATCAACGTTATAACCGTAAGCATGGACTACGGTTTGCGCACCAACGTGGAATGGTTTTATCTTCTTGGGGACTTCGGGGTGCGGCTGTGCGGCCGCAGCGCGGAAATGACGTGTAGTCCGCGCGCCGTGGGCTACAGCGATCTCACGCAGCAGAACCTTCCGTTTTACGGAGCAAACATACGGTTTTACAGTACGTTCGAGGTAGATGAAGACGGGGAATACGGCATAAAAATACCTAAGTTCCGCTGCCCGCTTATGACGGTGTCCTGCGACGACGGAGAAGAGATACCCGTCGCTCTGTCCCCGTATATCGCCGAAATAGGGCGGCTTAAGAAAGGAAAACACACTCTGTGCGTCCGTGTTTTCGGCAACAGGTACAACAGCTTCGGATGCCTGCACTGTGCGGACGAGGGAAGAGGGTGGATAGACGCTAACTGCTGGAGAACATCCGGCGATGATTTCTGCTACGAGTATATGGTCAGGCGCAGCGGCGTGCTCTCCGCACCCGTAATAATGAAAAAATAATAACAACGCAGGCCATACGGGCGGCAATATGAAGCAAGACCGAAGCGGCCGGAAAGCAAACTGCTTTCCGGCCGCTGTTTTTATGCGTATAACGGTGAAAAACGGACAATACAGGCTAAGTATAGTCATATGTTCAGCCGGAACTAATAATTGTCTGTTCGAAATTATAAGGGCACCAGGCTGCAATCAAAAAGCACCGTAAGGGAATATACTGTTGTATAAAGCAAATGAAAGAAAGTTGGAGAAATCATGTCCCCTTATGAAGGAAACGATCGCTGCTGCAGAGGATGTCAGCCATACCGCAGGGGGTGCTGCTGCATAGGGCCTACAGGCGCTACCGGCGCCACAGGCCCGGCGGGGCCGCAGGGAAACACGGGAGCAACAGGCCCGGCAGGAGAGAGGGGATCCACGGGCCTTGCCGGTCCCACGGGCGCGACGGGTCCAACCGGCGCCACAGGCCCGGCGGGCGTCACCGGAGCAACGGGAGCAACGGGAGCGACAGGAGCAACAGGGGCAACAGGCCCCGCAGGTCTTGTGGTGTATGAAGGCCCGACAGGCCCAACCGGCCCCACGGGAGCAACGGGAGCAACGGGAGCGGCAGGCAATGTGGGCCCAAGAGGAGCCGTGGGGAGTACGGGTCCAACCGGCCCCACGGGAGCTACCGGTCCGGCGGGCGAAACCGGCCCCCAGGGGGTGCAGGGCATTCAGGGAATACAAGGGGAACCCGGTCCTGAGGGACCTGTCGGTGCGACGGGGGCAACAGGTCCCACCGGTCCCGCCGGTGCGACGGGCCCGACGGGCGAAACCGGACCCCAAGGGGTACAGGGCATTCAGGGAATACAGGGAGAGCAAGGCCCAGCAGGTCCTACGGGCGCGACGGGGGCCACCGGGCCCACAGGCCCTGCCGGCCCCGCGGGTGCCGTCGGAGATATCGGCCCCCAGGGCGTGCAGGGCATTCAGGGGGTACAAGGGGAACCGGGTCCAGCGGGTCCCACGGGCGAAACGGGCGTCACCGGTCCCACAGGCCCTGCCGGCCCGACAGGAGCAACAGGCCCTACAGGTGAAACCGGCCCCCAGGGCGTGCAGGGAGTACAGGGGATACAGGGAGAGCAGGGACCCGCAGGGGCAGCAGGAGCCACCGGCGCGACGGGGGCGACAGGTCCCGCTGGCGAAGTGCCCGACGACATATTCGCTTCGTTCGCCAATCTGCAGATGCAGTTTTCTCCCGGAACTCAAATAGCCATGTTCCCGGACGTGGCCGACCCCACGGGTAATATAACAATTACGGACTTTACGCGCATAAACCTGACGGCGGGATACTACCTCATAAGCTACGAGGTTTCCGTAATATTTTCTACGGCGAACTATATGCAGGTGACCCCATACTATAACGGCTCGCCGCACCTGGAAACCGGGGTATATTTTGCAACCCGCACCGACGGGTCCAGTGCTTGCGGTTCCGCGTTCCTGATTCTGAACGCACCCTCTCCGACGGAATTTTTCCTCACCTATTCCGGTTCTGCTGTGGGGCGGGAAGGGCAGGTAACCCTCACCGTGCTTAAACTTCGCAGGTCGTGAGACCCACATCGGGTGGGAGGCTCACGCCGGTAACAGCTTGCCCGTCTTGTATAAAAACAGGAGAGAACCCATACGAATTATCCCGGCCGGTTATCTGCCCCGGCCGGGATAATTTTGCTGTAAAACCATACATACACGCATGGGATATGATGCTTTCGGTATAAACAAAAAAGCCGCGATGCACTGCGCGGCAGGAACGCGGCGGTAAATGTTACGGAAACAAAACAGGCAGCCGTGGATTTCCCTGCAGGAAGACGGCGGCCCGGGTATCAAAAAAGCCCGCCCGAGGACGTGCTTTTTGTAAGTGGGGTGGGTATTGGGATTCGAACTCAAGATCTCCAGAGCCACAATCTGGCGCGTTAACCAACTACGCTATACCCACCGTATTCGAAAACCGGCTTGCCGGGTGGCGTGCCTGGAGGGACTCGAACCCCCCACCTACTGCTTAGAAGGCAGTTGCTCTATCCGGATGAGCTACAGGCACAAACCATGGAGCGGGTGATGGGAATCGAACCCACGCGACCAGCTTGGAAGGCTGGGATTCTACCATTGAACTACACCCGCAGACGCATACGGAAGTATATCACGGCAAACGCCGGTTGTCAATAGAAATATTTTTATTTTCTTTCCACTTATGTAGACGTTACAATGATGTGCGACAAATAGAAAAAAGAAAAAACTGTATATTGATTTTTTGTGAAATATGTGATAAACTGCAATGAGAGATCTGCGCTGAGACCGTTCAGCGGGTGAGGCGCGGAAAT
>CASDVX010000079.1 GCA_949284545.1 uncultured Eubacteriales bacterium | reverse complement strand
CTATGAGACCTCTAGGCTGGCTTTCTCCCTTAGAGTTCACTGTCCAATATCTTTGACAATCCTACACTTTGCCGCTTTGCGTGCGGAAGTCTCCGTATTTTACATCACAAACAAAACGATACAGAGCGCGTGCATAATGCTGCCGGCCACGACGAACACGTGGAAAACGGAGTGAAAATAGCGCCGCTTTGAACCAATGGCATATAAAACCGCCCCGATTGTGTAAAATACGCCGCCAAGCAGCATCAACAGCATGCCGTCGGACGATACCGCGCGGGCCGTCACGTTCCATGTCAGAACGATGCACCACCCCATGCAGAGGAAACAGACCATTGAAAAGACGCGGTAGCTCTTCAGATCAACGGCGTTCAGCGAAATGCCCAATACCGCAAGCCCCCATATCGCACCGAATACCGTCCACCCGAGCCATGCGCTTTCGCCGCGGATGGATACCAGCGTCAGAGGCGTATACGTACCGGCGATCAGCAAAAAAATCGTACAGTGGTCGAGCACCTGAAAGACGCGTTTGGCCGTGCAGCCCGGTCTCAGGGCATGATAAATGCTCGACGTGGTGTAGAGCAGAATCATCGTAGCGCCGAACACCGCGCCGCTCACGATCCCCCATACGTTTCCGTGCAAGGCGGCGACGACGACGCAGGAGATGAGCGCCGCCAGACCGACAACGCCGCCGGCGATATGCGATACCGTATGAAAAATCTCTTCGCCGTGCGTATAGTCCGGCATCGTCCGATCCCTCAGCTTTGTCCGGGGCATATGATCATCAACATTCCTTTCCGGTGCGGCGGACGATTCGCAAATCGGCTCGGCCGGCAACGCGCCAACACGTTGCGGTACAACCCCCGGCCGCGTGCTTCGAACCGAACCTATGGAAAAACAGCCGCTCCTGTTTCCCGCCTTCGCCTTCCACAGCTGCAGCTCGGGATATCTCTGAAACCGATCCTGCGGTTTTAAAGAGATTATGCAAAGCATAAGGCTTTGTACGATATCTTTGAAACCGGTCTTGCGGTTTCAAAGAGATTATACAAAGCTTAAGGCTTTGTACGGTAGCTTTGAAACCGGTTCTGCGGTTTCAAAGAGATTATGCAAAGCATAAAGCTTTGTACGATATCTTTGAAACCGGTCTTGCGGTTTCAAAGCTATTATACCACATTTCCCCATCCGTTACAAATACCGCGCGATGAAATCGAGCGGACCGTTAGGAAAAAGAGGAAAAAGCCGCAAACAACCGGTTGACAACCTCTTGTCGTTGTGTTATAATAACCGTCACGAAGGTTTTATGTTGCATGGAGAGATGTCCGAGCGGTTTAAGGAGCCGGTCTTGAAAACCGGTGACTCGAAAGAGCCGTGGGTTCGAATCCCACTCTCTCCGCCAATGTATTTCGTCATGCCGAGAGATCGGCCGATTTTCGGCAAGGTTTAAATATATATAAAAATATATAATGGTTTAACTATATAATTCAGATATACACCATGGAGAAGTACCCAAGTGGTGAAGGGGCTCCCCTGCTAAGGGAGTAGGTCGGGTGACCGGCGCGAGAGTTCGAATCTCTCCTTCTCCGCCATAACTGGACACCGGTTTTGATACAATAAGTATTCAAAATGGTGCCCAGTTTTTTTTGTAATATGAAAAATAACTAATTACAGGAAAGGAAAATCAATGCGACTGTTTCATGTTAGTGAAGAACCTGACATAAAAGTCTTTGAACCGCGCTTACCAACACGAAAAGATCTCAATCAGAATATCGGATTGGTATGGGCAATAGATGAAGCAAGATTGCCCAACTTTTTAACTCCCCGAGATTGTCCGCGGGTTGCTTATCATGTGGGCTACCAGACAACTGATTCTGATAAAAAGCACTTTTTCTCTTCCTCCGGGATTTCACATGCTATCGTGATAGAGAGCAAGTGGTATCAAACGATGAAAAACACAGTATTATATTTATATGAATTCCACACAGAAGATTTCATATTGCAAGACAGCATTGCTGGGTACTATGTTGCAACAACAGCACAATATCCAAAGGAAAAATATATGCTGACTGATTTGTTCGGTGAATTATTGAAGCGGAACGTAGAAATACGAATTACAGACAACCTATGGGATATGGCAGATGATGTAAAGGCCTCAACTTTGAATTGGTCTTTATGCCGGATGGCAAACGCCGCGCCGCGTCCTTGACAATTCACAGATGTGCACCTTTTCATTATTCCTGCACCTGTTCGGTTATGGCGACTTTTCAAGTCGCCTACACCCATCACGGCGACTCGCTGTCGCTACCAATTTTTTGCGAGTTCGAAAGTTCAACTCCCACCGCCGAAAAGCCAAAAATATCTTTTTCATGTGGCTTAGACAAGAAAAAGCATCGACTTTGTCGATGCTTTTTTCAATGAAATTCATTCCTTACGAACGAGTGAAATATGCCTCCGGCATCTGAAAGAACGAATTTTATTCACATTTTGTTATATGGCAAAATATTTCATAATCCGCTAGGATTATTTCATATTGCGTAACAATATTTCATTAACTGTGTTATAATGTTCGCAGAGGTGATAGAATTGAAAGAAAATAAGCTTGTCGATTTAACGCTGAACGAAAAAATAATGCTAGCGAGACAGTTTGTTTTGGAAGTAACAAAATTGGCTAATCAGTATAACCTGAATTTCTTTATTGTTACCGATGGTGCTAGCGCCGTCAATAATTCAGGTAATCCGGCAGTCGAGCATGCTCGGAAATGTCATATCAAATGGGAAATTGCCAATGGAATTGATCCGGAACATGATTGGTCTGACTCTCCGACAAAATAAAGGTAAAAAGTATATCCAGCGTGAGGATTCAACTCCCACTGCCAAAACCGCAATAATATCTTTTTCATGTGGCTCTCACAGAAAGAGCACAACACTATGGATTTGAACTCTCGTGTTGTGCTTTTGTTTTATATGATATAATAAAAAGTCTCCAAGAACCAGCAAAAATATTACAAGATACAATTACGACTAATCCAAAAAAGAGCCGTGAAAATGCAGTGAAAGATTATGACCTAAGAAAAGATATTTGCATACCTAACCTTTTATTAAAAGAGTATTCTGTAAAAATCGAAGAATAGTGTAACCTTCTTTTGATAAATACGATAGTTCAACTCCAACAGCCAAATAGAAAAAATATCTTTTTTATTTTTTGTATGAAATGGTGGGAAGTGTCATGGAAATAACGATTAAAAAGCTTACAGCGGAATTATCAGCAGATTATTTTGATTTCTTTGACAATCGTGCGTTTACTGACAATTCACCTTACAGATGTTATTGTCAGATGTATCAACTGTCAAAAGAGCAGGGGCAAAAATTGATGGAGGATACTCGCGATATTGATCCTGGTTTTCTGTGTAAAAAGGTAGCTAAGCAACAAATTGAAACTGGTGCGCTTTGTGGGTATTTAGCGTATGTTGATGGCATATCCGTTGGCTGGTGCAATGCTAATGACAGGGCGAGCTTTCCAAGCGAACCATATTGTGATGTTCTTTTTTATTCCCCCATACCCAAACGCGAAATTGCTGTTGTTTGCTTTGAAATAGCTCCTGAATACAGAGGTAAAGGTATAGCCACAGCTCTTTTAAATAAAGTCATTCTTGATGCAAAGACAAACAAGTATGCATCAGTGGTGGGGTTTCCTGTCAAACGCCGTGAAAGATATGAATGGGACTGTGCGGGTCCTATCCGTTTATATGAAAAAGCAGGATTCCACAAAATATCAGAACATGGTGAGACTATAATTATGAAAAAAGAGTTATTGTGATTTCAAATTATGAGCGTAATCCCATCTGTGAGGGTTCAAGTTCACTGGATGAATTGCGAATAATATCTTTTTCATAATCCTTTCACAAAAATACAGTTTAAACAAAGCTTAAAGGGATGGAGAACTCTGATACAGCTCAAGTTGCTATGTGTTTGCGAGGGATAGGCAGGGATGAAAAGGCATCTAAAGTGTCCACCCCTTCAGGCCATTTTGTTATGTCAGGCAATATAACCGTACCAAAAACGACGTGTGAATCGCTCCGAAATGGGGCGAGTTATCATGCCAAAAGCGGATGCAGCACAGAAAGAGGCGTAAAACTTCCGAATGCCGATCCGTAAAAGCGCGGGGTTGTCGGACTTAAACAAAAACGCGCCGCAGATTGGGGCGAACATTGCTGTTCAGGTTGTAAGTTTCACCTTTTTTAATTTGCAAATACTTATATCTGAAAGCAGATGCAACCCTCGCCGCTATCCGCATTGCTTTTTTGCCGTATGTAAGGTATAATGCGAGGGGCGGTGAAAAATGGAACGAAAAATAGTTAAATACGGGGAATATGTGATTTCGGTTGACATTCAAAAAACAGAAGAGTATTACAAAAACTTTTTGAAAACCGACACGCAGGCTAATCGGAATTTTGTCGAATATTGTAATACCATGAGCGAAGAAGAGCGTGTTTTTTTTCGCTCGCTGGCTATTGACCCTCAATGCTGCAATATTGAACATGCCGGTGTTTCAAAAAAAGGCGATTGCCCGTGCGGGGGATATTTTCTGTTCTGCGGTGATTACGTTGAATATCCGCCGGAGGAACTGATAACTGTAGATGCATTGGTTAAAAATGATTTTGAATACAGCCGAAATGATAATCGTATAAACATAGGTATTTTCCAGTTTGACTTTCAAGTACCTGCTTACGAGGTTAATGATATTCCCGATGATATGCCGGACGGGTTTATCTGTGTTCGTTTCTGGTGTGAACACATGAAGTGGCTGTTAAATGAAAAACCGGAGGAAGCCGTGTATGAACCTCCGAAGTTTTGGGAAATACACAGAAAAATCAAAGAATATTTTGCGGCGAAAGCATTGAAGAAAAAGCTTATTGAAGACGAAAAGGGAGAATAGGTAGGACTCTTTGAAAAGCTGAAAATAGGTTACGCTGAACTTTCGGCGAAAGAATTGAGAACACACAAAACAATGTGGATAAACCATTTCGCACCCCAAGACGGAAAACGCAATGAGATTAAAAAACTATGTGTTGAAAATCGGAAATATACGCCCTTTTTGTGGCATTTATTCAGCTATGAATATGTTGACGCAAAAACAGAGGCAGAGGCCAAGAAAGCGTACGATAATCACGATAAAGAAGATTGCGTCATAATCAACAATGCTTCTGACTTTGCATATATTGTCAGGAATGCGAACGGACTTGATTCCCGTTGCCTTGATGAATTGATTGATATTACCGTAACATCTTCTCATTTTGAGTGGACATATTGCAAAACGCACGAAGAATACATAGGCCCTTTTTTCTACTCAAGGTAGCTTGTACGGAAAAAAGGAAAAGAACTGTACACGAAAGGGCAGCACAAAACAGGCAAGGGCCCGGGGCGATTCGCGCTCCGGGCTCCTTACTTTTGATTGAATAAAGATACATTCGTCAAAGCTTGGCATTTTTTCGGTTACTCTTCACATATCGGAGCAAACCGCCCCTGCTGTAACGTCCTTCAATTTGGCTTTGGATACAGAGCCGGAAGCGGCGGCATCTATGCTGTTTTGATATTCCATATGGATACAGGTTGTAATTTGAACAAAATTGTTTGAATCGCAACCGATATTTTCGGTTTAACGGCTTTGTTTACAGGCTCTGCAGACAATAACAGCGGCAATTCAAACCGAACAGCACTGTTGAAAAATGCAAAAATACCATGGCAAAAACAATGCATTATGTGCTTATTACCGATTTGTTTTATAAGATTCAAGCATTTTTACTGTCATAAATGTCCATGACGGCATTTAGACATTTTTTATAGTTTATATCCAATATTTCATTGACTTTTTCCGTTTATTTGTTTACAATAAAAATGTGTTTACTGACCGTTTAGCAAATAATTTTGAAAGGAGGAGCACAATGTCGGGACCAAGACCCAATTCTGAACGAAAAATACAACTGTTAAAAATTTGCTTTGATACATTTTGTGAAAACGGTCTTGAAAACACCGGAATGAAAAAGCTGGCGGATGCCTGTGACATTACGAATGGTGCTTTGATCTACTATTTCGGTTCGAAAGACAATCTTGTCATTGAATCAACCGCTTATTGTATGGCGAAGGTGGAAGACGATTTTATGGCAAATGCACCGATGAGTTTTAAAGATATTGAACGATTCTTGCGTGAAATGCCTTACCTCACGGCAAAGCTGCATGGAGCGAAATACCGCTTCATGTATCAGGTGTATTCAAGCCCAAAGTATCGTGAATACGGCAAAGAGTTTTTTAAGGGAGTGAATATCCGTTACCGCCGGTATGCCGAGCAGCTTGCTCCTAAGCTGGGGCTGCCGACTGAGCTTATCCAGGGCATGACATACCTGTTTGTCCGCGCATGCGTCCATTATGCCATGTTTGAGGACGAGGAATATTTGAATTTACAGTTAAATGCAATACGCACGTCTCTGCGGGCGATTACCGGCGCAGAGAAATAAAAGGGAGGGAACAAGATGAAAAAGCGAATTTCAAGTTTGATGCTCTGTACGACAATGATCGCCGGACTAATGCCGGTGTACGTTTTCGCGCTGGAGCCGGACGAGTATCCGTATGTAGCAGGTACCCAGATCACTGCTGCAACCGCTTCAGACGTGCTGGGGGACGGCACGGTTTCATACGACCCGGAGAAAAACGTGTTGACCTTAAGTAATGCGAAAATTGAGGCGAACGGCGCTCCCTACGGTATCTATGCGGAAGGGGACCTGCTGATCGAGCTTGTTGGAGAAAACAGCATCACCGCGTCAGGACTTCCTGACCAAAATATTTGTGCGGCTGTTTACAGTCAAAACGGCAATATCAGTATCTTTGCCGGGGATAATGCCGCAGATGCCGTTCTGACCGCTACGGCCTCTCCACAGGATTCGGAGATAGACTATTCCTCTTACGGTATTTACGGGAAAGATATTTTTATTGAGGACGGAGTGAATGTTACTGCCGAAAGCAGCGACGCCTCTCTTGAAAGCGGTTTCAAAAGCTGCGGTATTTCCGGAAGCACCGTTTCCATCACGAACGCGACGGTGAACGCCGTGGCCGGAAGCGGATGCTACAGCTATGCCATTGAGGGCGAAAATGGAATTACAATAGAAAATTCCGATGTGACCGCGCAAAGCAACAGCGAGGTTGTGTATTGGGAAGATTATAATGTCCTGCGCAGCGCTGGCATCATTGCTACGACTGAGGGCGATATCCATATTTCCGGCGGCATGGTAGAGGCGCAAAGCTATCAGGCTTATCTCCTCAGCGTGGATATCGGAAGTCTGGGCGGCCGTATTATCATAGACAATAAGGCGGTTGTATTGTCAAGTGAGCAAAACGTAGAATTTGCCGGCGCAGACGAAGATGGAGTCGGTGCCGGCCTGATGGCTTACGGTGACATTAAGATTAACGATGCCACGGTGTATGCCGCAGGGACGGAAGCCACTGTCAGCGCCGGCATATACAGCCATAAGAGCGTGGTTATAAACGGCGAGGTCAACGCCACAGGCAACCGCAGCGATGCTCATTTATTTCTCTACGGAGGAAGCTTCGGCATCTTTGCCGAAACCGGCAGCGTAACTATTAACGGCGGAAAAGTGACCACGTCAATCGGTATGACCGAATCTGCTGTGTGCAGCGGGATCTGCGCATACGGTGATGTGACCGTCAACGGCGGTGAGATATTTGCATCGGGGTGTAATGATGCCCCAATAGAAGTAGAACCGGATATGAGCTGCGGAATTTTGAGCCAAGCCGGGGACGTGGTGTTTGCCGGCGAGACGGCGAATATAATGGTAAACGGTGGATACGCGGACGGATCCTCGATTGCCGTCCATACTATGGCCGGCGATGTTAAATTTCTCGGCGGCGAGGTTGATTTGCTGGGGTATATCGAATATGCCGATGACGGCTACTGGGACATAGACTGCTACGGCGTCGTAGCTTTGAGCGGAGAAGTGCATGCACTGTCTGCCAGAAACGCAAAAACCTCCGCCAAAGGGAACATCGTCTTTTCCGGCGGGAATGTTAGGAGTCTCGGAAACACCGGCGCATTTTATTTGGACGGGGACTTGATCGTGGAACCGTCCGACGACCTGGTTCTGACCATAAGCGCAAGCAGGGAATTGACCGGCGTGCTTGAAACGTGGGGGATTTCATGGGAACAGTACCTGCAGACGGTGAGAGAATTCCTGCAGGCGCAGGATGAAAATGCAGAAGAAATAGAGGGTTCGCCTTTTACGGGGAAAGCGGTAATCTCCGGCGAAATCGTAAACAGCATGAAAAGCTTTTCCTGCTTTGCTCAAAAAAAGACTTATACTCTCGCCTTTGAAACCAACGGCGGCAGCAGTATTGCTCAGCTGACGGGTGAGAGCGGCTCAGTGATTGACCTTTCGCAGTATACGCCGAAAAAAGACGGCTTCAGTTTTACAGGTTGGTACACAGATCAGGCATTGACTGCGAAGGTTACCTCCGTTAAACTGGACGGAAATAAGACGGTGTATGCCGCCTGGGAAGAAGAGGACATTGTCTCTCCCGAGACCGGCGTCGGCAATAATGTGCCGGTTTGGGCCGCCCTGCTGCTCATATCGGGCGGTGTGCTCGGCGCGGCGGCGCTCAAGAAAAAGAGACAGGCAAATTAATCCGCACATACAAAAAGGCGGCAGGCCGTACCGGCCTTATGCCGCCTTTTGCCGTTGAACCGACGTCAAAAAATTGAAGTGTGCAGTCCGTGCCCGGCGGCATGAACGCCGCTGCGCCATTTTCAGCCGCAGAAGAAGACCTGTTTTGCTGCCTCTGATTCAGGCCGCTCTTTCCGGCCGTTGCCGAAAATGCCTTATCCGTAATTACGAAGTACCCTGCTGCAGGGACTTATCGCATGGTTGACGATTACAGAGAATGTTCAAAACCACATTCTCATAGATGCGGACGAAAGCCGCGCATACACCCGCACCGGCTTACAAAACGTCTGCGTAACCGTAAGCGCCGTAACAATGTTTGAAACCCGCGGATATACGTCCGGCATCCCGTACGCCGGCTTTTGAGGGAGTGACAGGAGATGACCGAAGATGCGTTGTTCTTTTTTGAAGGGCACGCCGGAGCCGTACCGCTGTACGCGGCTTTTGAAAAGCGTGTTGCGGAGGAAATAACCGACGTAAGGATAAGAGTCCTTAGAAGTCAGATATCTTTTTACAACAGGTACCTTTTCGCATGCGTATCCTTTGTGCGCCCGTGCCGTAAGCGTGAAATGCCTCCGGCCTATATCACGGTGACTTTCGGCCTCAACCGCAGGGAGGACTCTCCGCGTATCGCCGCGGCCACGGAGCCTTACCCGGACAGATGGACGCACCATGTGGTGATTTCAGAGCCGGAGGAGATAGACCATTGCCTTATGGCGTGGATAAAGGAAGCGGCGGAATTTTCCGCTCGGAAATAGCGGGACCGACGGGTGTCACGTTTGTCCGACGTGCTTACGGCGCGGCTTGCACGTTTTCGGCCGTAGAGATTTTCGAAAGGGAATCGGTATGAGGGTTTGCCGTTTACGCAAAGTATTATGTTCAGAAAGGAGTATAGGTAATATGAAAAGGGGAGCTGCTGCTGTTCTTACGTGCGTATCTTTGCTGCTGCTGGGGTCATGCGTACGGGTGGAAACCGGCGCAGAACTGTCGGGCGACAGGCAGGACATCAAGTCGGTAGATATATACGATATTGCAAACCGGTATTACGAGGGCGACGTGAGCGGGCTGCGCGAGGAAAACGCTCCAGTATTTACCGTCCCGGTTGACACGCGCGACGAATTTTTGGACGATCTCGCAGAACGGAAATTTGATAAAGAAGTATGCCTCTTGCCCGTGCCGATGGACGGAGGATATGATTACTGCGGGTATGTCATAATTATATCGTATGCCGATGACAGCTATGACCTGATAGCGAGCGGGGGACAGTTTTCATATTCTCCCGGGCAGGACGGCCGGGAAACGTACCGATACGGGTATGCGGATTATTGCGGGCAGGAACCGTGGGACGATTTCATAGAAAAATATACGGGAAGCGGCGAGGGTTCCTCTGACGGTGCGGCGTGATGACCCGTTCCCGCCGTCGCCGCCGGGGCGCGCACGCAAGTGACGGCAGACGAACACCGTTTTACGGTCAGGATGCCGCAGCTATGCATTGATGAGCCGCGGCCGGCGGCCTTGACGTTTTCCGCGCGACGCCTCATAAAGAAAAAGCCGGCTGCGGAGAAGAATACCGCAGCCGGCAGGCTTTACAGGAATTTTTTCTTTTTCATCACAAATATACACAGAGCCACTATGACCAGGCTTGCGGCGATCACGGCGAGATAGCCGTATCTCCAACCGAGTTCCGGCATATTGCTGAAGTTCATGCCGTACCAGCCTGCGACCAGCGAGAGCGGCAGACAAAGGGTTGTCACAACCGTCAGAATTTTCATTATTTTGTTTTGACGTATATCAACCTCGGACTGGAAAAGTTCCCGGACCTGCAGACAGTATTCCCTGAGCAGCTGAGATTCGTCTTTCAGTCTGCCCAGACGTTTCTCAAGCATACGGAAAAATCTGCACTCATTGTCCGTGAAAAAGGAAAGCTGGTTTTCTTCGAGCTCACAGACCATATCGCCCAGCTGGGAGTAATACCTGAACCACGCGGTGGTTTCCTTGCGCATTTTTGTGAGAGACGTTGAAAAGTTATCCAGGCTTCCGGCCAGAACGCTGTCCTCAAGTTGACCGAGACGGTCCTCCATATCCTCCAGACGGTGGAGGTCCTTGATGACTAGAAGCTCCAGAATCTCATACAGGAACCGCCCCGGGCCGTTTTCCTGCCACCGCTTTTCCTCAGCCAGTCGTTTCGCTGCGGAGCGCACCGCGCCGCAGTCATCGCACAGCACGAGGCGCCTTTCCGTGATAAGGTAACTGAACGCGATGTCACGCCCCTCTTTGGTTTTGCGCGGGGTGAGCACGGTCCCGCAAAGGCAGTCCCTGCGTACTTCCGCCTTGCATACGCTCACGTCCTTGGCCGGTACGGTGTGATGAAGAACGGTTTCCGTACCGGGAACGGGAGGGGATCCCTCCAGCTCATCGCTGCTTAAAATCACAGCCGCATACTCTCCGGGTTCCGGAAGACGCCTGATAAGCTCTGCCGTATGACCGAGCAAATATGTTTCCACTTGTCATTACCCCCCGACCGACGCAGATTCACACGATCCACCCACGGCTATTGTACCACCTCGCGGCAAAAAAGGCAATGAAGTTTTGGCATGGAGGGCCGAGGCTGACTGCGCGCAGGATACGCCGCATATCTTGATTATGCCGTCGAACGAAAGGACCTGCCGGATATTGCGGATGCCTCAGAAATATGATAGAATAACCCGGAGAGTTCAGCCAAAGCAGGGCGCGGGGCCATGTGCTCCGGCGCCGCGCCGAGATATCGGATATTCGGATATAAAGGAGGAATACCGGATGATTTGCCCCAAATGCCAAAGCATGAACGTGTCGGTTCAGGCGGTTGCGGAACAGAAGAAACGGGGGTGCCTTACGGTACTGCTGTATATTTTCCTGCTGATGCTCCCCGTGGTGGGGTGGATAGCGCTTTTCTGCCTTCTCAGAGGACGCAGGACGCAAACAAAAACATACGCCGTATGCCAGAACTGCGGCAACCGTTGGCAGGTCTGACCTACCGTGGGGCCGGGAAGGGAACGTGCGTCCGTGACCGGATACGGCTAATGCTGCAAACAGAAAAAACGGACCGCAGACACAGGCGGTCCGTTTTTTTTGCGCATAAACGCCGGGAAAGAGAAGAGATTTAGTGAAAGCGCGGCTGATTCATATAAACGGGCAGACGGTGTGATCCACATTGCAGAAGCATTTTTTGCTTGACAAACGCTTGTACAGAATTACATGCTTCCCGGAGGACGGGGAAACAATACTTAAATTAAGCGGGATATTGTTTATATACCACAAATAAATCGTGATATTTATATGTAAAATGCGAATAGACAAAAGGAGGATGAAACAGTAAAATAAACGAAACGGAAGGTCTGTTCGGCTTGGTGCGTGTATCCGACGGAGGCGCAGGGGAACCGCGCGACGGGAAAGGAACTTTACCGCGCCGGTTCACGGCTCTCACGTCTGCGGCTTGCCGGGTGGGATGTATCCGGCGCGTCGGTTTGAGCACACGGCCGACTTATTTTGGGAGGGATTATTGTGAAAAGAATTTCCGCACTCTTTTTATCTGTGTGTATGCTGTTCGCTTTTGCATCCTGCGACGGCACATCCGGGGAGACCTCATCAAATGAATCCGAGGAGGATGTAAAAATGGAATGGTCGGATGTGGACGGCGACGGAGTTATCCGCGTGGCATGTATAGGAGACTCTGTGACTGAGGGCGGGGCGGACAATAACTGGCCTCTGTTTCTCGGGCAGTATCTGGAGTATCTGTCAACGGTTGACGGAAATACATACGAGGTCATGAACTTCGGTAAGGCCGGGGCTGCGGTCAGACATTATCTGGAAGATGTGGACAAGGACGGCGTGGCGAACGAGTATTTCCTCTACGACGATCCCAAGTATCTGAACAGCCTTTCCTATAACGCCGACATAGTCATCGTGCAGTTCGGCGCAAACGACGGGCTTCCCGGCAACGCGGAGGATCTTGACGAGTATTTTAAAAACGATTACATCACGTATCTTGTACAGCCGTACCTTGACAAGGGTGCTACGGTGATTGTGGCCGCTCCTTACGCGGTAAACAGCGTCATTGGAGATGTTGTAATCACTAAGATCAGGCAGCTTATAATTGAGATTGCCCAAGAAAAGGCCCTCCAGTTTGTGGATTTGACTGAGGTATTGGGTGCGCGCCAGGAAAGTCTTCCCGACGGCGTTCACGGCAATGAATCCGGGTATCACCTTATCGCTCAGACCTACTACAATAAGATCTTCGGCGGCAAGCTCAACCATGTCACCGTGAAGACGGAACCCGGTGCGTCAATACAGTTCGGCGTGCATATGACTACGGCGGACAGCGAGGGCAACGCGTATTTCTCAGTCGTGGACAAGGGCGTCCCCGAAGAACTGGCGGGCAAGATCACCTGCAAGGACTTTAAACCCTTGGAGGACACTATAACCGTGAGCGGGGACGCAACGTTCACCTATGAGCTTACTCCGGGCGCATATAATGTGTCGCTGGGAGCCACGGTCACGGCTGACGGTTACTTCGGGGAGAACAAGCCTGAATTTGCCGTGGACGGTTTGCCGGGCACCCGTTGGGAATCGGAGTACCGCAACAACACCTGGATCATGGTCGACCTGGGAAGGAGCCGCAGGATTAACGGCGTGAATATCGTGTGGGAAGCAGCGTACAGCGCTCACTACACGATAGAAGTCAGCTCTGACGGCCAGAACTTTACTCAGGTTGCGGATGTCAATATCAGCAAGGAAGGTCTCGAAACCACAATGTTTGACGAGATCGATGCCAGATACGTCCGCATAAACTGCCTTGTCAGGTACGGCATGTGGGGTTCATCCATATGGGAGCTGGAAGTGCTGTCCGACATAAAGGA
>CASDVX010000078.1 GCA_949284545.1 uncultured Eubacteriales bacterium | reverse complement strand
GACACCCTTCTTTACGGCGTTGAAGTCAAGTTCTACAATATGGAAGTGGAAATCGATCAAAACCTTGAAACACGTCATAAGGGTCTTTACGTTATCGGCGACTGCTCAGGCGTCACTCATTCTCTTTCTCATGCATCGGCAAGCGGCGTGTATGTGGCGCGGCGTATAGCCCGGAAGCTTTCCTGAGCCGTGTGCTGCCAAGTCACCGGAACAAAAGAATCCCCGCACCCGTCAGGCGCCCTGCCGGATACGGGTACGGGGATTCTTTTATTGCTTTCAGTCTGTTCCGAGCCGGGACCGGCGTTTAGCATTCTATGTCCCGCCGTACCGGGTCACGAAAACAGTCCGTTTATATTCATCGCCTGATTTTTGTATCTTATCTCAAAGTGAACGTGATAGCCTGTCGCCCTGCCGGTCATGCCCACATATGCGACGGTATCTCCCACCTCAACTTTGTCGCCCACCTTGAGTCCGGACGCAAAGCTGTTGCAGTGAGCATAGTAAGTCACATATCCGCCGCCGTGGTCAATCTTCACGAGATTTCCGTAATTGCCGCTGGAGCCCATGAAAATTATCGTTCCCGAGGCCGCCGCGTGTATCGGCGTGTTTTTGGCAACGGCTATGTCCAGACCTGTATGGAAGCTCTGTTTCTCGCCGGTCACGGGGTGGGTCCTGTACCCATACGGCGACGATATTCTTCCTCCCTCTACAGGACGTATATAAGAACCGCTTAGCGTGGGAAGGGTGTTGCCCTTTTTCGTTCCCTTGTACACGTCCTGCGTCACGGGCTCTTTCACGGTCTCGGTGCTTATTATGACTCTCTCCGTCTCCGTTCCGTTTACGTAAGTCACCTGTGCGGTCACCCTGTCAATTCCCGCGGCGCCCTCTTTCTTTACCTTGGTCACACCCTCGTAATACGCGGACGTTTCAATATAATTAACCGGTATCTCGGTCTCTTCCTCATAGGACAGCGTGCATGTCATCTGCACTTGAAGGTACGGCACCTCGTTGCCGATAACGATTACGTCTCCTGCGTATATGACCGAATCTTCCATCCCGGGATTGAGCTCATAGAGTTCCGACAGCTTGAGCTCAAATTTGGCGGCAATGGACTTGGGAGAATCTCCGCTTTGGATGGTGTAAAGCTGCTCCTCGCTGACCACGGATGTCAAAAGCTGCTTTATCTGAGCAAAGGTCATTTTGGCAGTGATGGGATACAGCCCGTCCTTCAGTTCCACGCTGTCCGTGAACTGTGCCTCTATGTTGTCCGCGCCGGCTTCTTCAAGAACCGCGCTGTAATTCTCCTTCGCGTCCGTCAAAATGGTCTGAAGCACATTCTCCACGCCGTCTCCGTAATCGGTCACGGCTATAAGCTCTCCGTTTATATACAAGCCTGTTCCTTCTCTGAAAAGCTCCGGAGAATTCGCAATGATCTGCTCCTCTATATCCGCCTCGGACGCAAAAGTTTCCATGTCGGTCACAACGACCACTTCAAAGTCCGGGTCCACGTCCACGCGGTAGCTTTCACCTGTGGCGTTTTCGACTTTCTCACATATGGACGAGACTGCCCGGTTGAACACCGTCTCATCCTTTACAACCCCTATGCTCTCTCCCTTGAAGGTAACCGATATGCCGTAGGAAAAGTCGTTTCCGTCGGCTATTACAATGGCGCAGGCCGCCACTGCCCCGATTGTCAGCACGACGTTAAACGCCGGGGCAGCCTTTTTAGCGGCGGAAAAGAAAAAGCTTTTCGCTCCGTCTGCTATGCTTCTGAGCCCGGATGCCATTCCCTTTTCCCTGCATATGCGCGATGTCTCCGACAGGCTCCTTCCCACAGCCGTTGCCGCCGCAGAGACGCCTCTCGCCAGAGAAACCCCCGCGCGATCCTTGCCCCTGCCGCTCATCACACGTTCCAGCAGAGATGAGAACAGTTCAACCACCGCGGAAGACGCGTACCTGCACGCACCCACAACATACGAAGCCGCCCACGCCGCAGCTCTCGCCGCCGCGATCACAACTGTTCCCAAAACGCGGCAAAGTCGGTAAAAGCCACGGTAAACATGTTCGATGAATCTATTCACTGACCCGTCCTCCCGATAATTGCAATGCGCTGAACGCAGCACAAAATACTCTGAACATCTCTTCGGCGCGCTTAAGTGATATGTTTGCAATGTGCATCCGCGCCGCAAATTCAACGGTGCATTCCGTTATGCATGTATTATAACCCGCTGTTTTCCCAAAATCAAGGGGTTTTGTAACTATTTGTAACTATTTTGAATTTTCGTAACAATTTGTAACTATTTTGCTTCTTTGACGATTTTGTGCAATTACGCCGAAGCCTGTTTGTCCACGGCATGGTTTTGTTCCCTTCTGCTGTTTTTGGTCCGCGCACATTCGCGTGACGAATGCTCGGAATTAATAATTTTGCTTTTTATGAGAATTTACCGTTGACATTCGGGCAAGAATATAGTATCATGATGTGGCATCGGGGGCTGCGCTTCCGGTTGCGGCGTTTTTTGCGGAATTGTGTAATGGTAGCACTGCAGATTCTGACTCTGCCTGTCTGGGTTCAAATCCTGGTTCCGCAACCATACAAAGGTGACCGTTTTGATAGTGAGTATCAAAACGGTCACCTTTTTCGTTCCGTCACAGCCGTATGGTTTGCAGACATATTCGTCCCACATAAGGGCACGTGCGGCAGAAATACGGAATTGCCGGCGGAGCTGCATACGGCGCGGCATCAGAACGAAGCAGGCCGGTAACCCGCTGAACCCGCTTCGGAAGAATCGCGGTTTTTCCCCGGCTCCGCAGATACCTGTCTGTGCAGCCGCCGTGAAAGGTTTTCCGCCCCGTCTGAAACCCGGTTTGATTTCGCCATATGATTTGTACGCGGCATAAAACGTCCCGCCCGGCCTGTGTAACGGTGTGCCGGGCGGGATTTTCTGATTTATATCTGTGAAGCTTTATCTCATCAGTCCTTTATGTCGGACAGCACTTCCAGCTCCCATATGGATGAACCCCACATGCCGTACCTGACAAGGCAGTTTATGCGGACGTATCTGGCATCGATCTCGTCAAACATTGTGGTTTCGAGGCCTTCCTTGCTGATATTGACATCCGCAACCTGAGTAAAGTTCTGCCCGTCGGAGCTGACTTCTATCGTGTAGTGAGCGCTGTATGCTCCTTCCCACACGATATTCACGCCGTTAATCCTGCGGCTCTTTCCCAGGTCGACCATGATCCAGGTGTTGTTGCGGTACTCCGATTCCCAACGGGTGCCCGGCAAACCATCCACGACAAATTCAGGCTTGTTCTCCCCGAAGTAACCGTCAGCCGTAACCGTTGCTCCCGATGACACGTTATATGCACCCGGTGTCAGCTCATAGGTGAGCGTGACATCCTCGCTGATGCTCACTGTGCCCTCCCATGGCTTAAAGTCCTTGCAGGTGATTTTCCCGGCCAGCTCTTCGGGAACGCCCTTATCTACAACGGCAAAACATGCGTTTCCTTCGCTGTCGGCCGTAGTCATATGCACGCCAAACTGTATTGACGCTCCCGGCTCGGTCTTTACGGTAACATGGTTGAGCTTGCCACCGAAGATCTCGTTATAGTATGTCTGGGCAATAAGGTGATATCCCGAATCATTGCCGTGTATTCCGTCCGGGAAGCTCTCCATGCGGGACTCGGTAGTTTTATTCATATCCACCACGTAAAGGTTCTTTTCCTTGCCGATATCTCTGACTATTTGGCTTATCTTGCCGTTTACGTACTCGTCTACAACTCCGTTCTTCGCGTAAGGAGGAGTGGCCAAAACCACCGTCGCCCCTTTGTCAAGGTACGGCTGCACAAGATATGTGGTGTAATCGCTCTTGAAGTAGTCATCAAGCGCCGCCGCGTTTCCGGGGAGTCCGTCGTTTGCGCCGAACTGCACGATAACTATGTCGGCGTTATAGGAAAGGCTGTTCAGATACTTAGGGTCGTCATAGAGAAAATACTCGTTCGCTACGCCGTCCCCGTCCACATCTTCCAGATAGTGCCTGACCGCCGCGCCGGCCTTACCGAAGTTCATGACTTCGTAGGTATTGCCGTCAACCGTTGACAGATACTCCAGATACTGCCCGAGAAACAACGGCCAGTTGCTGGTTTCTCCGCCCTGTGTTATCGAGTCTCCTATACATGCCACGCGGATAACTCCGTCGCCGTCCACATCCGACCATTCCATTTTTACATCCTCCTCGGATTCATTTGATGAGGTCTCCCCGGGTGTGCCGTCGCAGGATGCAAAAGCGAACAGCATACACGCAGATAAAAACAGTGCAGAAATTCTTTTCACAATAATCCCTCCCAAAATAATTCAGCCATGCGTTCAAACCGACGTACCGGGTACATCCCACCCGGCAAGCCGCGGAGCAAGAACGTGAAACCGTCACGGCGAAAGTCCTTTCCCGCCGCCGCAGACACACCAGCGCCTGCGCCAAATATGCGCATCAAGCCAAACAGACCTTCCGTTTCGTTTATTTTACTGTTTCATTCCGCTTTTGTCTATTCGCATTTTACATATAAATATCACGATTTATTTGTGGTATATAAACAATATCCCGCTTAATTTAAGTATTGTTTCCCCGTCGTCCGGGGAGCATGTAATTCTGTACAAGCGTTTGTCAAGCAAAAAATGCTTCTGCAATGTGGATTACATATTCCGCCCGTTTATAC
>CASDVX010000077.1 GCA_949284545.1 uncultured Eubacteriales bacterium | reverse complement strand
CAGGAAACCACCCTCACCGCCGTGCCCTACTATACCTGGGGCAACCGCGGGCCCGGCGGCATGCGCGTGTGGGTGCGGGAATAACCCGGCCCGCCCCGGCGAGGTAAGCAAACCGAACAAACCAAAACGCCGCGGCATTGGGACACCCTCCGTAAAGAAGTTACATAGAAAATACATGGAAAAGTAGAAGCCCGCACTCTGAAAAGGGTGCGGACTTCTACTTTGGATTGTGGTGTCACAATCCGATGCTCGATAAATTTGTAGACACAGTCGTTTTGAAAGTGATCTCATACGCTAACTTCTAAGCCAAATATATAATTATCATATTGTTGACTTAACAAATAACTGATCAATTGAACCAAATATTGTTTTATAATCACCCAATTTTTCAAAACCATATTTTTCGTATAGCCCGATTTCTCCGCTCATGATATGTACTTTTTCATACCCTAGCTCACGAGCATATAAAATTGCGCTTTGAATCATCAACTCTGATAATCTATTGCCACGGTATGGTTCATCAACAAAAACAAATCCTATAAATGGTGTAAACTGATATTCTTCTGGAAGCTCATCTTTTTCAGCCAATGTGCAGAATCCTGCCACTTTTCCATTTACACAAGCAACAAACACTCTTTCCCATGTATTAAAGTCATTATTTTTCATCTTTTGAGCCAAATAAGGACCTGCTTTCCACGAGCATTTTTCAGCCAAACAAATAGTTTCATTCCAATATTTATGTACTTGGGTCATGCAATAAATTTCAGTCATATATCCCCCTGATAAAAATTTCCATTTATCGCATTGTGAGTATAGCACATAATCATAATAGAATCAACACTACTCTCGGCAAGCTGACATATATTCTGCCTAGTTAAACAAATTAAAGGGACACTTCCTTACGAAGAGTCCCTTTTATAGCGCCGCCTTTCGGCTTTACAAAAGGTACCGGGAAACAAAACGCCCTCCGCACAAAACAGCCGCAAGACCGTACGTCCTGCGCCGAAAGCCCCCATACCGCCGTTATATCATCGCGGCGGCAGCAGTTATGAGGGGGACTGAAACGGCGGAAAACAACGTAGACAGGGAAAATATCCCGGAAGCCAGCACGCTGTCTCCCCCGTAGCGTTCGCTGAACACCGCGCCGTTCCCGGCGGTGGGACAGGCGGCGATGATAAGGCAGACGAGCACGGGCGCGAAATTGAGATTAAATAGCGCGGCGACGCCGAGAAAAAGGCCGGGGAAAAGCAGGTTGCGCACAAATACCGGAAGAAATATGCGCCTGTCGGTGAATATACGGCGAAGATCGCAGCTTTTTATGATGGCGCCTATCACCAGCATCGCCAGAGGGGTATTCATTGAGCCTATGTACTCCACGGGACGGGATATCACTTCGGGAAGCTCTATGCCGAGAGAAAAGAGAAGGATCCCCACGAATATGCCTGCCACCGCAGGAGAGAAAAGCATGGCGAGCCTGCGGGAAACCCCGGGCTTTTCCCCGCCGGAGGAGCTTTTCCCGAACATGGCTATACCCTGGGTGAACAGAAACAGGTTGTTTACCCCTATAATTACGGAACCGTAAAACAGAGCGTCGCTTCCCACAACGTCGCTCAGCGCGGCGAGAAGCGGAAGGCCCATGAATCCGCAGTTCGAGTATATCATACATATCCGCGCGGAAGCCTCAGTCGATACGGGACGCCCTTTCCTTGCGGCAAGGGGCTTTGAAAGAAGGATAAACACCGCAAGACAGGCCGCAAACACTCCCGCCGTTATCAGAAGACCGGTCATACGGTCACCCGTACGCTGGGTCTGCATCTCGGACACTATAACGCAGGGAGTGACCACGTCAAGCAGAATCACGGTCATGCCCGAGCGGACGGCGTCGTTTATCACGCCGACGCACGAAAGTGCGAAGCCCACCGCGATGAGAATGAAGAGAACGGCGACCTGCTCGGTTACGGTGAGAAATACGGAAAGCATACAGCGTCAGCCCAGCTTGGACATCACGTAATCTCCGAATTCCTCGCAGGTGCAGCCTGTGTCTCTGCCGGTGACGGTAAGGGCCTTTTCCTCAAACATGCATATGTCGAGGGCTCTCTCGAGCCTGTCGGCCTCCGCCTGGAACCCGATGTGTGAAAGGAGAAGAACAGACGCGCGCAGCATGGAGCAGGGGTCGGCGTACTTCGCCCTTCCCTCCGCCACCATTCTGGGGGCCGAGCCGTGGATGGCTTCAAACATGGAATAATGTTTTCCGTAGTTGGCGCTTCCCGCGGTTCCCACGCCGCCCTGGAACTCCGCCGCCTCGTCGGTGATTATGTCGCCGTAAAGGTTGGGGAGAATGAACACCTTGAAATCGCGGCGTCTCTTGGGATCCACCAGCTTGGCCGTGGTTATGTCTATGTACCAGTCGTCTGTGGTTATCTCGGGATATTCCTTGCCTATCTCCTGGCATATGCGCAGAAACTTGCCGTCGGTGGTCTTCACTACGTTGGCCTTTGTTATCACGGACACCCTGTCCTTGCCGTTCTTGCGGGCGTACTCATAGGCAAGCCTCGCTATGCGCTCGGTCCCCTGAGTCGTGGTCACGGTAAAGTCAAACGCCAGATCGTCGTCCACGTTTATGCCGCAGGAGCCCAGAGTGTACGAGCCTTCGGTGTTTTCACGGAAGAAGGTCCAGTCTATGCCCTCTTCCGGTACCTTGACGGGCCTCACGTTGGCGAAAAGGTCAAGCTCCTTTCTCATGGCCACGTTGGCGCTCTCAATGTTGGGCCACGGGTCGCCGGCTCTGGGAGTGGTGGTGGGACCCTTGAGAATGACGTGGCACGCCTTGAGCTGCTCAAGAACGTCGTCGGGTATGGCCTTCATCGCCTTGACCCTGTTTTCTATGGTGAGCCCGTCTATGGTCCGAAACTCCACCTTTCCTTCCCGTACCCGGTCGGCGAGAAGAAATTCCAGCACGCGCCTTGCCTCTGCGGTTATAGTGGGACCTATCCCGTCGCCGCCGCAAACGCCGACGATTATTTTATCCAGCTTCGAGAAGTCGGTGAAGTCGGAATCGGCCTTCATTTTTTCCACACGGCGGAGCTGGGACTCCACAAGCTCCGCATATTTTGCAGCTGCTTCCTTTATCTTGTCCATTTTTACCCGTCCTTTCTTCCTGTTACGGTCCGCGCCGCTCCGTCCCCGCGCAGTGCGCGGGGCAAGCAGCTCTCACTTGCCGTTTTTCCGGCTGATGTAATTGAGCTGTCCGCCGGCGAGAAGCACGTCCTTCTGCCTGCCGGACACCGAAAGCACCGTTTTGAAGGTGAACCCGGCGGTAACATCCTCCACCGTCACCGGACTGCCCGCCTCTATCTCTTCCCTCACCCGGGGAAGGGACAGCACGTCGCCCTGGGATATCCTGTCATAGTCGGCGGGATCCTCAAAGGTGAGGGGGAGTATACCGGAGTTCATGAGGTTTGCCATGTGTATCCTTGCAAAGCTCTTGGCGATGACAGCCTTTACCCCCAGATACAGCGGCACGAGGGCGGCGTGCTCTCTGGAGGAGCCCTGACCGTAGTTTGTCCCGCCGATTATGAATCCGCCGCCTTCGGCCTTTGCGCGTTCGGGGAAGGTCTCGTCGCACACGGCGAAACAGAACCGGCTCAGGTACGGGATATTGGAGCGGTAGGGGAGTATCTTGCTTCCCGCAGGCATGATATGGTCCGTGGTGATATTGTCACCCACCTTGAGTATAGCCTTCTTCTCAAGGGATTTTGGCAGAGAGACGTTGAGGGGGAAGGGCTTGATGTTGGGACCCCTGAGAACCTCTACATCCTTACCGTCGGGAGCCGGCGGCTCTATCATGTTGTCGTTGGTGAAGAAGCGGAGCGGGAGCTCTATATTCGGATAATCTCCGAAAGAGCGGGGATCGGTCATCACGCCCCGCACTGCGCTTACCGCTGCGGTCTCGGGCGAAACAAGGTAAACGCCTGCGTCGGCAGTACCGCTGCGCCCTTCGAAATTACGGTTGAAGGTGCGCAGGGACACGCCCGCGGAATTGGGCGACTGTCCCATTCCTATGCAGGGACCGCAGGCGCATTCCAGAATCCTTGCGCCCGCGTCAATAAGATCGGCCAGCGCGCCGTTTTGAGCCAGCATGGTGTATACCTGCTTTGACCCCGGGGCAATGGCAAGAGAAACGTTTTCGGCTACCTTCCTTCCCTTGAGTATGGCGGCTACCCGCATGAGGTCAAGGTATGAGGAATTGGTGCAGGAGCCTATGCACACCTGGTCGATGTGCATTCCCTCAAGCTCGGAAACGGGCTTAACGTTGTCCGGGGAATGGGGACACGCCGCCAGAGGAACAAGAGAGGACAGATCCACCGTGTATATCTCATCGTATACCGCGTCGTCGTCGGCGGCAAGCGGCACGAAGTCCTCTTCCCTGCCCTGTGCGGCAAGGAAAGCCTTTGTCACGTCGTCGGAGGGGAAAACCGAGGTGGAAGCTCCCAGTTCGGCCCCCATGTTTGTTACGGTGGCGCGCTCCGGAACGGTTAGGGTGGCCACGCCTTCTCCGCCGTACTCGATTATCTTGCCTACGCCGCCCTTGACGGACAGCATGCGCAGCACTTCAAGGATGATGTCCTTTGCGGACACCCACGGCGAAAGCTTTCCCGTGAGATTTATACGGACCATTTTGGGCATTGTTATATAGTAGGGCGCGCCCGCCATGGCCAGAGCCACGTCAAGACCGCCCGCGCCGAAGGCGAGCATACCTATGCCTCCGCCGGTGGGAGTGTGGCTGTCGCTTCCTATGAGCGTTTTGCCGGGCTTTCCGAAACGCTCAAGATGGACCTGATGGCAGATCCCGTTTCCCGGGCGGGAGAAATAAATGCCGTGCTTTTTAGCCACCGACTGTATGTACCTGTGGTCGTCCGCATTCTCAAAGCCGGACTGAAGGGTGTTGTGGTCGATGTAGGCCACGCTGCGTTCCGTCTTTACGCGATCCGCGCCGATGGCCTCGAACTGAAGATACGCCATGGTGCCCGTGGCGTCCTGAGTGAGGGTCTGATCGATTTTAAGGGCGATCTCGCTTCCTCTTTTGCTCATGTCTCCCTCTATAAGGTGTGAGGAAATGATTTTTTCAGCAATTGTGTATCCCATCCGTTACCTCCGAAAGCCATAAAATTTCCAACAAATTATATTATCCGGCGGCAATTTTGTCAAGGCGGAGGGAGCGTTGTCAGGGAAAACAGCATTATGACAAAAAACGGGTTTTTTGCCAAATTCCCGCGCTTAGAGGAACTGTTTTAAGTGAATATGCACAAAAACCGGGAAGCAATTTTGTTGCGCGAGCCGGAGCAATTAACAGAATATTAACAGATACGGGAACGGGATTTGATAAAATCAAATGTACGGATATCTACGGTATCGGTTAGGAGTCAACGGAATCAACTTGATTTTTGGAAAGGATTTGTTGAGCTTATGAAAATGAAAGTGACGGCAAAGCTTACCGCGGCGCTGCTCATCGCAGGTATGTGTCTGGGCACGTTCAGCTCCTGCAAGCCCAAGGGAGGCGTCGGGACGCCGGCTGGCAGTCTGATACTCGGGGAGATGCTGCCTCTGACCGCGGTGAATAACGACGCGGCCGGGGCGCTGGTGGACAACAGCGGGATGAGCGGACTTGAGGCGTCCAACCATCTTGCCGGGACCGATCCCGCGGACATGTACGTGTTTAACGGCAGCGAGACGGTGATATTTGAGCTTAACCGCGCCGAATCGCTGGGGCAGTTCTACATATGGAACTACGGCGAGAGCGGCAAGACCGACTGCGGCGTGAAGGAGATAAACATACAGTATTCCGTGGACGGGCAGACGTGGACGGATTTCGGCACGGTGACGCTTTCGCAGGCTCCGCAGTCGGAAATAGACGAATACGGCGGCTGCGTGGCGGCGGACTATGACGAGCCCATAAATTTCGGCGGCGTTCCGGCCAAATACATTTCGCTCACCCCCGTGAGCAATTACGGCGGGGCCTCCACGGGCCTTGCGGAAATAAGGGTTTTCCGCCACAAGCTGCGCCCGGGCAAGGGATACATGATCACCGGCGAAACGGTGGTGGCCACCGTGGGCAACACCCCGGAAGCGGCCTTCAACAACCAGGGCATGAGCGATCTTGACAGCAAGAAGGCAACACACAACGCCAATCCGGCGGACATGTGGCTTTCCGAGGAATCAATAGACAAGAGCTTTTATGTGATGAGCCTTGACGGCAGCTATCCCGTGAGCGAGATAAGCATATGGAACTACAACGACCCGGCGAATCTCGGTTCCGGCATAAAGGAATT
>CASDVX010000076.1 GCA_949284545.1 uncultured Eubacteriales bacterium | reverse complement strand
GCCACCGATGTAGGGCAGCATCAGATGTGGGCTGCTCAAAGTCTTGAATTTAAGCGCAGCAGGCGCTTTATTTCCAGCGGCGGGCTGGGCACCATGGGATTCGGTCTCGGCGCGGCTATCGGCGCGCACATGGGTACCGGTGAGAAAACCGTGCTTGTGACCGGGGACGGCAGTTTCGGCATGTGCCTGCAGGAGCTTGCCACGGCCGTAACATACCGTATCCCCATGGTCATTCTCCTGCTCAACAACGGTGTGCTCGGTATGGTGCGTCAGTGGCAGACGCTTTTCTTTGATAAGCACTATTCCAATACAGTGCTTGACAGAAAAACGGATTTTGTCAAAGTAATTGAATCCTTCGGCGGAAGCGGAGTCCGCGTATCGGCCATTGAGGAATTGCCCGGTGCGCTTGAAGCTGCCTTCGGTGCGGAGGGCCCGTATCTTGTGGAATGCATGATAGATAAGGACGAGTTTGTTTTGCCCATGCTCCCTCCCGGCGGATCGATGGATGACATAATTTTGAAAGCTGGTGACTGACATATGCAGGATTTTACGATTGCCGTACTTGTGCGAAACCGTTTTGGCGTATTAAACCGGGTTACGAGTATGTTCCGCAGAAGACGTTTCAACATACGCTCACTAAGCGTGAGTGAAACCGAAACGGACGAGTTTTCACGTATCACCGTTACATCAGACGGCGGCGAACGTGAAAAGCAGCAACTGATAGACCAACTGTATAAGCTTGAAGATGTGTGCTACATTAAAGAATTGGCCGACAAGGACTCCGTAAGCTGCGAGCTGCTTCTGATCAAGGTAAAGAACGAGCCTGAAACAAGAGCCCTCGTTCGTGATGCAGCGGAATCCTACGGAGCAGAAACCGTGGATTATGCCAGAGACTCGGTTATTCTCAGACTTACCGGCAGCACGCAAAAAATAAGCACATTTGTAGACCTGATGAAGGATTTCACGATACTCGAGATATGCCGGACAGGCGTAATTTCCATGGAGCGCGGCAGCACCACCATACGCAAAATGGAATTTTAAAATACTGCAAAATAAAAATATAAAAAGAAAGAGGTAATTTCCATGGCAAGAATATTTTATCAGCAGGACTGCGACCTTCAGAAGTTAAACGGCAAAACCGTTGCCATAATCGGCTACGGTTCGCAGGGACACGCTCATGCGCTTAACCTTAAGGACAGCGGCGTCAAGGTCATAGTCGGCCTTTACGAGGGAAGTAAGAGCTGGGCGAAAGCCGAGGCGCAGGGGCTTACAGTCATGACTTCCGCAGAAGCCGCCAAAGCAGCCGACATAATTATGATCCTTATAAATGACGAGAAACAGGCTAAGCTTTACAAGGAAAGTATTGAGCCGAATCTGACCGAGGGAAAGACCCTGGCGTTTGCTCATGGGTTCAATATCCATTTCGGATGCATAAAGCCTCCGAAGAATGTCAATGTCATAATGATAGCGCCCAAAGGCCCCGGACACACAGTGAGAAGCGAGTATCAAGCCGGAAAGGGTGTTCCCTGCCTTATCGCTGTTGAGCAGGATGCAACCGGCGACGCGCTTGATATCGGCCTTGCCTATGCTCTGGGTATCGGCGGCGCGCGCGCAGGCGTGCTCGAAACCACTTTCCGCACGGAGACGGAAACCGACCTTTTCGGCGAACAGGCTGTTCTCTGCGGAGGCGTATGCGCTTTGATGCAGGCCGGGTATGAAACCCTGGTGGAAGCCGGATACGATCCGAGAAACGCATATTTTGAATGTATTCATGAAATGAAGCTCATAGTTGATCTCATTTACCAGAGCGGATTCTCCGGCATGAGATACTCCATTTCCAACACTGCGGAATACGGCGATTACGTCACCGGTCCTAAGATCATCACTGAGGAAACCAAGAAGACCATGAAGAAGATTCTTAAAGACATACAGGACGGAACGTTTGCAAAGGATTTCCTTCTCGACATGTCCGACGCCGGCGGTCAGGTCCACTTCAACGCCATGAGAAAGCTGGCCGCCGAGCATCCCAGCGAGATTGTCGGCGCCGATATTCGCAAGCTTTACAGCTGGAGCGACGAAGACAAACTTATAAACAACTGATATCCGGCAAACGAATACTTTTAATTAATTGAGGCTTTGCGGGAGGAATTTTTGCATGAAAAGCGATTTCGTAAAAAAAGGAGCGCAGAATGCGTCGCACCGAGCGCTTTACCGCGCGTTAGGGCTTACCGAAGAGGAGCTTGACAGGCCGCTGGTGGGCATAGTAAGTTCTTATAACGAGATAGTCCCCGGGCATATGAACATCGATAAAATTGCCGAAGCGGTAAAGACCGGGGTGATCATGGCGGGCGGAACCCCCTTTGTCTTCCCTGCTATCGCTGTCTGTGACGGAATCGCCATGGGGCATGTTGGGATGAAATATTCTCTCGTCACAAGGGAGCTTATAGCCGATTCCACCGAGGCTATGGCTCTTGCTCACGGGTTTGACGCGCTGGTAATGATACCCAACTGCGATAAAAATGTTCCGGGACTTCTCATGGCCGCCGCAAGAATAAACGTACCTACCGTTTTTGTCAGCGGCGGACCCATGCTTGCAGGCAACATCGACGGCAAAAAAACCAGTCTCTCCTCTATGTTTGAAGCCGTGGGAGAATACAACGCCGGGAAGATTTCGGAAGAAAAGCTTTGTGAATTTGAGTGCAAAACCTGTCCCACCTGCGGGTCATGCTCAGGTATGTACACCGCAAACTCCATGAATTGTCTCACCGAAGCCATAGGTATGGGTCTGCGCGGTAACGGCACGATACCTGCGGTGTATTCAGCGCGTATTGCTCTTGCCAAGCGTGCAGGTATGGCGGTAATGGAGCTTCTTAAGAAGGACATCCGCCCGAGAGACATTATGACGAAAGAGGCGTTCATGAATGCTCTCACTGTGGATATGGCTCTCGGCTGCTCCACCAACAGTATGCTCCACCTCCCCGCAATCGCACATGAATGCGGAATAAACATAAATTTGGAGATAGCTAACGAAATAAGTGCAAAAACTCCGAATCTGTGTCACCTCGCCCCTGCCGGCAACGCGTATATGGAGGATCTAGACCGCGCAGGCGGCGTGTTCGCCGTCATGAACGAGCTTGATAAGAAGGGACTTCTTAACACTGATTGCATAACTGTCAACGGCAGGACGGTGAGAGAAAATATCCGAGAGTGCCCGAACCTTGATCACAGCATCATACGCCCCATAGAAGAACCGTACAGCGCGACCGGGGGTATTGCGGTACTGAAAGGCAACCTCGCCCACGACGGCTGCGTGGTCAAACGTTCCGCCGTGCTTCCGGAAATGCTTGTGCATGAGGGACCCGCAAAGGTTTTTGACTGCGAAGAGGACGCGCAAGCGGCGATAAACGGCGGTAAAATTCTTCCAGGAGATGTTGTCGTGATACGCTACGAAGGCCCCAAGGGAGGTCCCGGTATGCGTGAAATGCTCAATCCCACATCCGCTATCATGGGCATGGGGCTCGGGAACAGCGTTGCGCTTGTAACGGACGGAAGGTTCAGCGGCGCGACGAGGGGCGCCTGTATCGGGCATGTCACTCCCGAAGCGGCGAGCGGCGGCATGATAGGCATTGTGAAGGACGGAGATATCATCTCCATAAACATACCCGAAAACCGCATAGAGTTGAAACTGTCCGAATCGGAGATAAAAAGCCGCATGGAGAAGTTCGTTCCCAAGGCAAAGAGTCTGTCGGGGTATTTGAAGCGATATGCGGCCATGGTTTCCGGAGGAGCTGCGGGGGCGATCGTGGATATATGAACGCGTCGTATATCTTCAGTCTCGGCCCTCGTATCGGTTCCCTTTCGGTGTTCCGCGGCCTGTTGAACGATCCTGTTATGAACGCGTTGCGCGATTTCCTTAAGGATCCGGAAGTCTCAACCTACAGCGGATTTGTTTCCTTGCTGTACGAAAGCGGCATGCCTACTCTCGGTGCGTACATACGCGATATATGCTGGTGCAGCGAAAATATCTATGTACGTACCGTCGGGCAGCGCGCTGCTGTGCCGGAATGCATAAAGAAATCTCTTTCCGAAGAGCTCGATATCCTGCAGGCGGTGTCAGAGCTGAGATCCGAGGAGCTTAAAAGGCTTGTAAAGTGGGACGGCTTCCTTCCGGATTTTGATAACGATACGGTTTCATTGAAGCAGGACTACATGCACCGCGCAGAAAACATTTCCCGTTACGGCTATGGCATATATGCTAAAAACCGCATGTTTTATTCAGACGACAGCGGCGCTATCATTCCCGTTATACATCCGGATAACATACGTATGAGCGATCTGGTTGACTATAAAGAGGAACGTCAAATTGTCATTGACAATACAAAGGCGCTCCTTGCCGGAAAGCCGGCGGCAAATATACTATTGACCGGGGACGCGGGAACTGGTAAATCATCCACAGTCAAAGCGGTAGGAAACGAGCTCTACGCGGAAGGACTGCGGATAATAGAAGTAAAAAAGAACCAGCTTCGTGTTATACCCTCCATACTCGATACTCTCGCGTGCAACCCGCTTAAATTTATAATTTTTGTGGACGACCTCTCTTTTTCGGCGGATGATGATAATTTCAGTGCTCTTAAAGCTGTGCTTGAGGGATCTGTTTCGGCAAAATCAAGAAATGTGGTCATTTATGCCACAAGCAACCGGCGGCATATAGTTAAGGAAACCTTTTCCGACAGGAACGGCGACGATATACACCGTAACGATACCATGCAGGAACTTATTTCCCTTTCGGAGCGGTTTGGGATACACATAACCTTCCAGAAGCCCAACAAGGAAACCTTTCTTCATATTGTCAGAATGCTTGCAGAAAAGAACGGCGTTGAAATCGAACCTTCCGAACTTGAGGCCAGAGCTGAGCGTTTCGCCCTGGGACGCGGAGGAAGATCTGCCAGGCTCGCAAGACAGTTTATTGACGAACTGGTTTCATCCGGAAACGGTGACTAACACGTTTATAAAAAAACGAAAAGTATGCGTACTGCTCAATTCAGGGCGGTACGCATACTTTTTTCACTTATTTTACGGGAAATATCAGTTTCAGTTAAAAAACAGAACCGAAAAGTACGTTACGGTGTTTGCTCCGTTGGTGTAAGCTATCCCCGTCGACTTCGCAAGGGCAACAACATCTATTCCGCATGCTTCGACCGTCCTTTTAGCCAGATGAGGGAATTTGCAAGGAGCATGCGGATATGTACATTGAGGGCAAAGCGAACAGCCTTCCGCGCCGAGAATTTCGTATTCGCACTCCCCACCGCCTTTTAGAAATGAAATCAGGCTGTTTTCCGAGTGAACGTGTTCCTCCCTGCCACGCACCATGCCGTCGTAATCAAAAGAATCTTCCAAAAGGTGCTTTGTTGAAAATACCAGTGCGTGTCGATAGCGTTGGAAACTGTCTCTAAGCTCCTGCCATCTTCCGACCCCGGGAGGGCATGTCCAATACTTTCCGTACCGTCCGCATGCATTAGCTCTGCACGCCTCCCTTACCTTCTCCGAAAACGGTATATGTACGGTATCAATGAAAGCATATTCATGCACCATGCGTCCGTTTCCCGCATTTTCGCCTAAAAACGCCTCCAGGCGGTCACGCATATCTGATCGGCTCATTTTATCACCTGTCCGTACTGTTCCATGAGATTTATTAAAACATCATGTGTTCGATGAAACCATTATTAAACACCTCGGAACAATTTAGCTCCACGTTTTCACATCTGTCGGCAATCTGTTCGGCCTTCTTTATGCATTCCGGATCAATCAGGCAGCTTATCGCCCCGTCAAGAGAGCTGTTGCCGACAGCCTCCGTTATATCAATCGCCGAGTCGGGCAGCATTCCCACGTACGCTGCGTTTCGTTTGTCGATGTAATATCCCAGTCCGCCGGCTATATAAATCTTTTTCAGGTCGCTTACCTTGATGCCGCCTGCGGCGGTCAGCGCTTCAATACCGGCTCGTATGGCACTTTTTGACAGCTGAAACGCGCGGACGTCTCCCTGAGTCAATATAATGTCCTTCCCGTCCCAGCCATTACACAGGATAAACGGCTCCTCTTCCAAATATCCGGTAGGATCGATTTTCCCCGTCCTTAATAATGCTGTGATAAGGTCTACAAGCCCGCTGCCGCATATGCCGACAGGCGGCGCGTCATTAACTGTGTCAAAAGAAATGCCTCCGGCAGCATCCTCCGGCCGCACTCTGCATATCGCCCCGCGCACTCCGCCCACACCGCATGTTATTCCTGCACCCTCCATCGCCGGTCCGGCCGCGGCGGACGCCGTGTAAAGTCCTTCGCCATTACATTTTAAAATCATCTCGCAGTTTGTTCCCATGTCTAAAAGCAGACAAGGTCCGTCGCATTCGTCGAAATTAAGCAGCATTGCTCCTGCAGTAATATCGCTGCCGATAAAAGCTGATGCGGAAGGCAAAACAACTATGTTTTCTGCCGGGAGTTTCAGTTCGCTGCCCTTCATCTTCCTTGTGTGCGTAAACGCCGGTGTAAACGGGTACGCTCCTATACCTTCGGGCGAAACTCCGCAAAACAGGTGAAGCATGGTGGGGTTCCCCGCAACCGTAATAAGCTCTGGGGCGGAAACGGCAAAATCAGCACAGAGCTTTTCAGTTATTTCGCGTACGGCCCCCAATGCCAGTGATTGAAGCTCGTCAAGGTGTTCGCGCGACGCGCTTATCCTGCTCATAACGTCAGCGCCGAAAGTTCGCTGCGGATTGAGCTTCGTGCATGTGCCTATGGTCTTTCCGCTTGTGATATCTACCAGCGCTGCGGCAATAGTGGTGGTTCCCAGATCTACCGCTACTCCGATGCGCACCGACGCCCCCGTTTCCGGTTGTTCGGTTGCTCTGCGGACGGCAATCTCATGTTCGCCGCGGTCACCGTACGGTATCTCTATAACAGCAGGTTCCCCGGTACACACGGCCTCGCAGGACAGTATCATGCCGTCCTTATCTGCAATAGCCGGTTCGGACGGGGCAGCCGCCGCACCGAAACGCCCTTTTATCACACGCACTTTGCATTTTCCGCATGTTCCCCTGCCGCCGCAGTCTGACTGAAGGATGATCCCCTGTTCCCTTAAATATTCAAAAAGCACGCGTCCGTCAGCCTCCGGCGGTATATCGAAAAGCGTATGTTTCACGGAAATTTCTCGCTCCTTAGGGTGTGATCTTTTTTATCTCTTCGGCGTAATACTGCACGAGCTCAAATTTTGTTCCGGGCATAAGTCTGTGATCCGGGCACGGAATAAATCCTCCCATCGCAGAAAGACGCTTCATTTTATCAATTTCACGGTCAACGGCAGCGCGGTCCTTGCGAAATGCCGTTTTATCCATGCCGCCGACCCCGAGCATACCGCGGCCGAATCGCTTACGTGCGGGCTCAAACTGATCTCCCCACGTCCCTACTTCAATAGGAAACATGGTGTTTACGCCGTTTTCAAACCAAACCGGTAAAAGTTTTTCGGTAACGCCGTCGCAGTCAAGCGAAATAATATCTATGCCGTATCGGCGGCACAACTCGTTTCGTTTGCGGTAGTGCTTTGCACACAGATCTTCAAATTTCTCCGGATCTATAAGAGGACCGTTATTAAAACAGATATCCTCCCAATAATGCGCAAAGTCAAACGAGGCGCCGGT
This sequence comes from uncultured Eubacteriales bacterium, assembly GCA_949284545.1. Taxonomy (GTDB): domain Bacteria; phylum Bacillota; class Clostridia; order Oscillospirales; family CAJFTT01; genus CASDVX01. The sequence goes on along the minus strand of CASDVX010000076.1, from coordinate 13,284 downwards.
TTTGAGGACCTCCTCAGCACAGCGGTACTGCATTTCAGCGTATGTATCCACAATATCCGCAAACAAGCTTTCGTCCTCGTCGTACATGAGATAACTCATGCCTACCACGGACGTGATATTCCTGATATTACCGAGGATACTGCCGAGATGAAGTCCTATCGGTACGTCCTTCTCACGGGTATCGTTGAACGCCGAAAAAAACGCGGCATCCACGCGTTCCGGGGAATACTGCATTTTACCGCGGTATAATGTCTCAAAAGATTCCCTGTCCCGCAGCGTGTAACCATCCTCCGACGGAATCGACGTTACTCCGGGTTTTACACGTTCAATAAGACCGTCTCCGTTCATGACACGGCGGGTTCCGTCTGCAAATACTTCCAACACCCTGCTTTCAAAAGCGGGAAACAAGCCATTATTTGGAGACACCGTGTGATACCAGTTAAAATCCCAGCCTATCAAATTATCCAGCTCTCTGTCCGCCGGACCGCCGTCGTACCACTGTTCCGGTATATGCGATGGTATTTTCCCTTCTTCCGCCCACTGAGAAAGTAGTTCGGGCCAGTATCCGAAGTGTACCGCGGGGAGCCTGTCAACCGGTTTGTAATGAAGGATATTCAGCGCACGTTCACGGTTGGTCATTGTCCTGTTTACCCTCCGGAGTTTTGAATACGGGACACGGCTGTATCCCGCCGTCGTTGTGTCTGACAAGCGCCGCGTATTCTTTGAACAGTCTGACGTAGATTTTGTAGTATTCCAGCGGGACGTCCGGCGGAGTCTGATGGTCCACCGACGATATGACCTTGCCCTTAAGCATACTCGGCAGTATGCGCTCAAATTCCTTCCTCATTGCCTCTTCACCGAATTTCATGCACATTTTGTCAAAATGACCTATGAAAGCCATGGACGGCTGTTTTTCAATATAAAGCGAAACGTCTACACCCGCCTGCCTTTCCAGCGGGAACATGCCGTCCGCTCCCACCGATGCATACCAATCCGTCGCCATTGTTATGTCTCCGTCGGAGTCTATGAACACCGGAACGCCGTATTCATGTATAACGGGTATCACCTTTTTGTAAAACGGTGCAAGAAACTCGTCAAACAACTCCTTCGATATCATCGGACCGCTGTTGTAACTCATATCCTCGGCAAAACTCATGAAATCAAATTTGAACCTGGAAAAGACGTAACGGAACACCGATATGAGCCATTCGGCGTATTCGTCGCACATGCGCTTATAAAGCTCGGGATAATCATAAAAGCTGTAGAGGTGATTTTCAATCCCGAACATTACTCTCGGATACCAGAAAAACCCCTCCACCGTGAAAAAGTGCAGCGTGTCTCCGCGCTCATGGGTGTTTGCCAGATACTTATAATGTTCTTCCGAAATAACGGCAGGCGGATCAGGAAAAAGCGTCGGCCTGATTTTGATGTCATAATCCGCCTCGTCCTCCATTATACCAAGGCCGGGCCCCGGCGCCCCGGGTGTTGACGATGTCCGGCAGTCTACGCATGTCTGTAAACACTTGTCGAGCCCGAAATACTCCTGAAGGGCTTCGGTGCCTGCACAGTCCACAGGGAGCCCGTCCTTCAGCCAGCGTTCCACCGTCAAATTCCACCACGGGGCCCACTCTATAACAGGCGCGCGGTCTACAGGCATTCCCGACAGATATGCCTTGAAACGCTGTGGTGCGGTCATGTTGTCACTCATAAATAATCACTCTCCGATTATGTTAAATCAGACGTTCATGCGCTTCTTCGGCGGCGTTGAAGAAAGCGTCAATGTTTTCCCACCGCGCCGAAGGAGGTATATCGCACCCGGAAGAAAGCACAAAGTTTTTATGCGAAGAACACTCTGAAATCAAGTCCAGCGTAGCGCTGCGCATTTTGTCGGGCGTGCCTTTCAGAAAATATTCCACCGGCGATATGTTTCCGCATACAGGTTTATCCGACGGCATTTTCTCAAGCATATCCTTCATTGAAACAGCGTCGCCGAAATGGTACGCCGCCGCTCCGTTGCCGGATATTGAAGAAATCATTTTTGGCGTATTGGGACCGCAGTTGTGATATATCACTGCAAATTTCGTGTCCTGAACGGTATCAATTATTTTTTTTACGTACGGAGCTGAGAATTCCTCTTCAAGCTCCGGGGACAGCAATCCCGCCAACGGCTCTGCCATAACTATGCCGTCCAACCCGGCTTCCTTGTACGCAGCAGCGTACTTCAAAAGAAAATCCGTAGCTTTTTGCACTGTTATGCGCACGAAGTCCGGATCAGTCATACAGCAAATCAACGCTTCGGTAACATCCATGAGCCGTCCCGCTAAGGAAAACGGGCCGATGATACCGGCTAAAACCGGTCGGTCGTTTACTTGCTCTTTGGCTTGACGCGCGGCGCTTATATACATCCCCGTGCGGGCTTCGCCTACCTCAGGCACTCTTAGTCCTTCAGCTTCCTCTTCACTGCTTACGAGGGTTCCGACTACTGTCGGAACCTCGTCGGCGGGAGCCTTCAGCTTGCAGCCAAAAGCCTCTGCCTCCACAGAAAGGTCCATCATAGTCACGGCCGCCGCTGCGTCAGTGCGTTTTGCAACCCTGACAATGCCCTCCGATTGAAGCTTGTCGCTGTGAGTGAGATTATATACGTCAGTTTCAAGCAGCTTAACGGCAGGAAATGACAAAATAGGCAGCGGCTTTCCGCTCCCCGGGAGAGATTCAAGCCATTTTTTCATGTCCATAAAATCAGTCCCCCAACGATACATTATTCCTCAAAAAAAGCCCTTGCAGCCTGTGCCGCCGAAGCCGCGTCAAGAGTATAGCAGTCAGCGCCGATCTCATCGGCAAATTGCTGAGTGACAGGTGCCCCGCCCACCATGACTTTGACTTGATCTCTTATACCGGCTGCCTTGAGGGCATCAATCACATCTTTTTGTCCCATCATCGTTGTTGAAAGCAGCGCGGAAAGGCATACAATCTTTGCCCCGCTCTCCTTCACCGCCTCAACCACTCTTTCCGGGGCAACATCTACACCGAGATCGATACACTCTATTCCCTGACCCTCTATCATCATTTTCACAAGATTTTTGCCAATATCGTGCATATCGCCCTTTACTGTACATATGACAGCTTTCCCCAGCGGCTTTACGCCTGCTCCGGCAAGCGCAGGGCGAAGAACCTTTAAGCCTTCGTTCATTGCACGAGCAGCTATGAGTACCTCCGGAACAAAGGCCTCATTCCTTTTGAATTTTTCGCCTATAATATTCATTCCCGAAATAAGGCCCTCATTGAGGATGCTTTCCGGAGACACTCCTTTTTCCAGCGCCTCGGCCACAAGCGCAGTAACTTCTTTTGCCTTTCCTTTTTGCAATTTTTCAGATATCTCGTTAATAATTTCCACTGTGTTCGCCCCCATATACCTATATTTCCGATATTTGCGTCTATGCGAAATGTGTACCATAAATGAACAATACTGTCAAGTGGTTTTAAAACGTTTTTTTGTGTATTTTACCGACAAGTATAAAATACTTGCATTAACCAGCAGCAGGCGTTATAATTACATGCGTTCGGTATATGGACTCCTCGTGTCTTTACCGTACCAACATAAGATGTTTCTTGATTAACCATCTTATAAATAAAAAACAAGGAGAAATTTAATATGCGCAGCAGAATAGCTAATGAAGTACTTCAATTCAGAGTTTTGTTGAGAAGTGTACCGTCACTCACCGTTGTCTTTTTTACGGTATCCGTAGTCGTTATGAATCTGCTTGCGAACAAAAGCATAAGTCTGCCTGTGAACTGGTTAGCCCTTGACTGCGGGATAATAGTTTCGTGGGTGGCTTTTCTTTCAATGGACATGCTTACGAGACGTTTCGGCCCCAAAGCAGCTACCGAAATTGCAATCACGGCGGCCGTGGTAAACCTTTTGTTCTGCGGCTTCCTGTTTGCGGCCAGCAAGATACCCGGAATTTGGGCGGAATCCATGTCATCAGATGCCCCCGATGCTGTTGGGAACGCGCTTGACGCAACTTTCGGCGGTACATGGTACGTGCTTTTAGGCAGCACGCTGGCGTTTGTTGTTTCAGCGTTTGTCAATAATTTTCTCAATTTTTTTCTTCGTAAATTTTGCAAAAACGCGCCACAGGGCTTTAAATCGTACATCTTCAGATCATATATTTCCACCGCCGTTGGACAGTTTACGGATAACCTCGTATTTGCCTTTTCCGTAAGTTATTTTTTCTTCGGATGGTCCCCTCTTCAGTGCGTCGTTTGCGCTCTGACAGGTATGATCGCCGAGCTTTTATGCGAGGTCGTGTTTTCACGCCTCGGATATTCGGTATGCATACGATGGGAAAGGGACAATGTAGGCAAAGAATACCTTGACCTTCTGGGGGAGGCAAAAAAATGAACGTAGTTATAACCGGCTCATCCGAAGGGATAGGCAGGGCCATAGCCGACAAGTTTCTGAATTGCGGGCACACCGTTTTCGGGATAGACATAAAAGGCCCGACGCTGTTTCACACTGAGTATAAGCATTTTATATGCGATATTTTGCACGGAGAACTTCCGGAACTTCCTCCGGCGGATATACTCATAAATAACGCAGGGGTTCAGAATTCCGGTGATGATATAGGCGTGAACCTTAGGGGCACGATACGCGTAACCGAAAAGTTTGGAATACATGACCGAATTAAAAGCGTACTTTTCATTGCTTCGGCCAGCGCACGGACCGGGTCCGAATTTCCGGAATATGCCGCAAGCAAAGGCGGGGTCGTCGCATACATGAAAAACGTCGCCATGAGGGTAGCGGCCTTCGGTGCTACATCCAACAGCCTTTCTCCCGGCGGCGTTATCACCGGGCTCAATGAACATATAATCAGCGATCCCGTTCTTTGGCGTAAGGTTATGGATGAGACTCCTCTGTCAAAATGGGCAACGGTCGACGAGATTGCAGATTGGGCGTATTTTGTGACGGTTTGCAACCGGTCTATGACTGCGCAGGATATCCTTATTGATAACGGCGAAGCGGACAATTTTAATTTCGTATGGTGATCTGCCTGTTTCTCTTAAATAATTTCCACTGAGCACAAAATTACTTTCCGTGCCGCTTTAATTTTTCCATATACTTGACTTTGCGCTGAATTAATGGTACTATTCGTGCGTAGGGCGTTACGCTCTTTACGGCATAGTGCCGGTTTTTCACATTTATAAAGGCAATGACGGGAAAAGTACCTTTGTGAGACACATTCAAGAGAGCTGCTGACGGTGTAAATGCAGCATGTGTGCCAAGGCGAAGAACATCCCACAGCCTCCGGAAGAAAGCGACAGCGATTAGAACCGGACGTATCGGACGCGTTACAGTCCTTGGGTTTTACCCGCAGAGAGGACTTTTGGTCTATTTGGGTGGTACCGCGGATATTTTCCGTCCCAAGGTTTACTTGGGACGGTTTTGCTTTTTTGCGGAATTGCCGTCTCAAGAAACGATTATCCACGAAAGGACAGATTGTACGATGATGAAAAGAACAGTTTACTGCGGCCTCCTCCGTGAGGAGCATATAGGCACTTCACAGATATGCTGCGGTTGGGTGCAGAACAAGCGCGACATGGGCGGCGTTATATTTATCGATCTTCACGACCGCGAAGGCATCCTGCAGGTAGTATGTGACGCACGGAATCTCTCGCCTGATGATTTTCGACTGTCTGAAGACTTACGTACTCAGTCTGTTATTGCCGTAAAGGGCGAAATACGCCACAGGAGCGAAGACACCTACAATCCCAAAATCGCAACGGGAACCGTAGAGCTGTCCGCTTCTGCAATAGAGCTCATATCACAGGCGGATCCCCTTCCATATTCTCTTGACGAATCTCTTCAGGTGCGGGAAGACTTGCGTCTCAAATACAGATATCTTGACCTGCGCAGGCAAAAGATGACGGATAATCTCAGGTTCCGCCACAAGGTACAAAAATCTGCGCAGGATTACCTTGATTCACAAGGGTTTATATGCGTTGAAACGCCTATGCTTGGAAAATCCACACCTGAAGGTGCCAGAGAGTATCTGGTTCCGAGCCGTGTTCATCCCGGTGCCTTTTACGCGCTTCCGCAGTCTCCGCAGATATACAAACAGCTGCTCATGGTGGGAGGGCTGGATAAATATTATCAGGTGGCGCGCTGTTTCCGCGACGAGGATCTGAGAGCCGACCGTCAGCCCGAATTTACTCAGGTGGATATGGAAATGTCGTTTGTCGATCAGGAAGATGTCCTTGTACACCTTGAAAGGCTGTTTAAGCATATCATGGCAGATGTAAAGGGAATGAGCATTACATCTGCTTTCCCGCGCATAACGTGGACTGAGGCTATGGACAGATACGGATCTGACAAGCCGGATATTCGTTTCGGCCTCCCCATAGTTGACATAAGCGACATAGCGTCCTCATGTTCTTTCTCGGTATTCAGAAATGCCGTGGATGCCGGCGGCGTTTGCCGTGCGATCAACGCGTGCGGATGCGCAGGCTTTACGCGCACACAGATTGAGCAGCTTACGGAAAAAGCCGTGAGCTACGGAGCGAAAGGAATGGCATGGATAGTTTACCGCGAGGACGGCGAGCTGTATTCCATACTCTCAAAGTTTTTGACTGAAGATGATATGCGCTCCATTGTTGATGCGGTTGATGCGAAACCAGGCGATTTCATACTGTTTTGCGCCGATAAACTGTCCACTGTCCGCCGCGTTCTGGGCAACCTGCGTCTTGATTTGGCAGATATGCTTGAACTGCGTAAAAAAGACGATTACAAATTTTTAATTGTCACCGACTTTCCCCAGTTCGAATATTCAGAAGAGGAAAAACGGTATGTGGCTACCCACCACCCGTTTACCATGCCGTACGAAGAAGATGTTCAATATCTTTTCACAGCTCCAGAATGCGTAAGAGCGCAGGCGTATGACGTGGTTCTGAACGGTATTGAGTTGGGTTCGGGTTCCGTACGTATACATGACAGAAACATTCAAAAGCTTATGTTTGAAGCTTTAGGATTCTCTGATGAAGATATAGAAAAGCGTTTCGGGTTCATGGTAAACGCTTTCCGTTACGGTACCCCGCCGCATGCCGGGTTTGCTTTCGGATTGGATAGGCTTGTAATGCTGCTTCTCGGTGCCGACAGCCTTCGCGATGTTATAGCATTCCCGAAGATTAAGGATGCCTCTTGCCTCATGACCCAGGCTCCCACGCCTGTTGACGCTTCACAGCTTGAAATACTCGGGCTGGATAAAATGTTTGCTTCTGCTGCAGGTTCCGAGTCCGGACGTGAGTTTGAAAAGATATCCGTGGATGTGGAAAAAATAGCCGAACTTGCGAGGCTGTCTCTGACGAACGAAGAGAAAACGGGTTTCGAAACCGATATGCGCTCCATCATCGGGTTTGCAAACGACCTTCTGTCTGTAGACACCTCCGGCGTCTCCGCGAGAGAGCATATATCCGAACTCAAAAATGTTATGAGAGAAGATACGGTAAAAAGCGAACTTTCCCGGGATGAACTTCTGGACGCGGCTAAAACAAAGCACGACGGCTATATTACCGTTCCGCGGGTCATAGAGAAGTAATTTTCCGCGCAGTTAAATACAAAATGCAGTATAAAGAAAGGACCGGTCAATCGTCACATGAGCGAGCTTACTAACAGAAGTGTCACAAGACATATAAAAGCACTGGCTGACGGAGAGTATTCCTCTGCCGAGCTTACTGCTGAATTTCTAAAAGAAATAGAAAAGACCGACGGACATATCGGAGCATATCTGCTTACCGATACTGTAGGCGCTTTGAATGCCGCCGAAGCCTCAGATAAGAGGCGTTCCGCCGGCTGCCTTTTGTCATGCATAGACGGAATCCCTGCCGGTATTAAAGACAATATCTGCACAAAGGGTGTGCGTACCACGTGCGCGTCAAAAATGCTGGAGGATTATGTTCCCCCGTACGACGCCACTGTTATCACAAAGCTTAAGGATTCTGGCTTTGTGATGCTGGGCAAGCTCAACATGGATGAATTTGCCATGGGGTCTTCAACAGAAAATTCCGCATTCAAAATCACAAAAAATCCGGTTGACGTCTCCCGCGTTCCCGGCGGAAGTTCGGGCGGTTCCGCGGCGGCTGTGGCCGCCGGCGAGGCTGCCTACACCCTGGGGTCGGATACCGGCGGATCGATACGTCAACCCGCGTCGTTCTGCGGAGTGGTCGGTATGAAACCCACTTACGGCAGAGTGTCCCGGTACGGGCTCGTGGCATTTGCTTCATCCCTTGACCAGATCGGTCCGATAACCAGAACCGTCTGCGACAACGCCATTATACTTAACGCTGTCGCCGGACACGACGAGCGCGACGCTACTTCCTTGGATATACAGACAGGGAATTTCTCCCGGCTTATAGGTAAAAGTATTGCAGGGATCACGATAGGGCTTCCTGACGAATTTTTCGGCGACGGACTTGATGATGACGTGCGCAGGTGCGTTTTGGACGCTGCAAAGGCGTACGAGTCGATGGGCGCAAAAATTGTATCCGTCTCCATGCCGTCCGTCAAGCACGCACTTGCGGCATACTACGTTATTTCCTCAGCTGAAGCAAGCTCCAATCTTGCAAGATTTGACGGGGTACGTTACGGGTACCGGGCAAAATCATTTGACGATGTAGCAGGCTTGTATCTCTCATCGCGTTCTGAGGGATTCGGAAAAGAGGTAAAGCGCCGCATAATGCTTGGAACCTTTGCTCTGTCAAGCGGCTATTACGACGCTTACTACAAAAAGGCGCTTCAGGTCAGAAGCCTGGTAAAGGCTGATTTTGATTCTATCTTTCATAAATGTGACGCGATCCTCTCCCCTGTCGCTCCTACCGCAGCGTACCGGATTGGCGAAAAAACCTCGGATCCGCTGGCGATGTACCTTGGCGACGCCTATTCCGTTCCGGTAAACATTGCAGGAATCCCTGCTCTGTCGCTGCCGTGCGGAAAAAATGCCGAAGGCCTTCCTGTCGGCATGCAGCTTATGGGAAAAGACTTCACGGAGGATCTGCTGTACCAACTGGGAGCCGCCTTCGAAGCCGAGAAAGGAGAACAGATATGAATCTGTATAAGGGATATGAAATGGTCATAGGTCTTGAAGTACACATTGAGCTTAAGACAAAGACCAAGATTTTCTGTTCATGTTCGACCGAATTCGGAGCTCAGCCCAATATGCACACATGCCCTGTGTGCATGGGTCTTCCCGGGGTTTTGCCGGTGCTTAACAGAAAAGTAGTCGACTACGCCGTCATGGCAGGGCTTGCGACCAATTGTACCATAGCGAGATTTTCAAAGCAGGACAGGAAAAATTATTTTTATCCCGACCTGCCTAAAGCTTATCAGATCTCACAGTATGATCTGCCTCTGTGTGAACACGGTTATCTGGACATAGAGACGTCCGACGGAAGTAAACGAATCGGTATTACGCGTATCCACATTGAGGAAGACGCCGGTAAGCTTGTACACGACGAAAAATTTGGGACAATGATTGACTGCAATCGCTGCGGCGTACCGCTCATCGAGATAGTCTCAGAGCCTGACATACGTTCGGCCGAGGAGGCAAAGGCGTATCTTCAAAAGCTCAGAGCCGTCATCCTGTATACGGGCGTCTCCGACTGCAAAATGCAGGAGGGGTCAATGCGCTGTGACGTTAACCTGTCTGTGCGAAAAGCCGGCGAGAAGGAGTTTGGAACACGTACCGAGATGAAAAATATCAATTCCTTCCAGTTTGTAGTGAAAGCTATTGAATACGAATACAAGCGTCAGGTTGATGCCATTGAGGCCGGCGAAACCGTTATTCAGGAAACGCGCCGTTTTGATCCGGATACCGGCAAGACCTATGCAATGCGCTCAAAAGAAAACGCCAATGATTACCGGTATTTCCCCGATCCCGATCTCCCTCCGATCGAGCTTACGGATGATGAAATACATGAACTCGGTCTACGGATCCCGGAGCTTCCCGACGCAAGGAAAGCGCGATATATCAGCGATTTCGGATTGAGCGCATACGACGCGGAAATGCTTACAGCAGATAAGTATCTTGCTGATTACTTTGAAAATGTCGCCGCATTCACATCGTACAAAAAGCTTGCGGCAAATCTTCTCCTTGGAGAATTCACAAAGCTGAATACAGCGGAATATTTTGAATGCCCCGTCGAACCGAAGTCCTTTGCGGCCCTTGCGGATCTTGTAGGAAACGAAACAATCAACAGCTCTACCGCTAAGAAGCTGGCAACCCGCATGTGGAACGACGGTATTGATCCCGAGGAAGCGGTAACGTCCGAGGGGCTTGAACAGATCAACGACACGTCAGTGCTTACAGAACTGGCGAAAAAGGCAATTGATGCCTCTCCCAAATCCGTTGCTGACTATAAAAAAGGCAAGGCGTCTGCGTTCAAAGCCATAATCGGTGCTGCAATGGGTATGTCCGGGGGAAAAGCCAACCCCGCCAAGCTGAGCTCCATTGCCGAAGAGATGCTTAATTCGTCGAAATAAAGCCTCAGTTCCCGGCGGAAAGCGTCATCGCAAAACGCATTGTGAAAGAAGGTAATTCATATGTACGATTTTATAAGGTTATCCTGCGCGGTACCGGACATATCGGTCGGCGATGTAGCCGGCAATCTTTCACGTATAAAGGAGAAATACGACGAGCTGTCGGAGGCCGGCAGCGACGCGGTCGTATTCACGGAACTGGGTATAACCGGATACACGTGCGGGGATCTTTTTACACAGAAAATGCTGATTGATGCAGCAGCAAAAGCTGTTTCGGATTTTGCCGCCTACACCTCAGGCGGCAAGACGCTGGTCTGTATCGGCGCTCCTTTATGCGTAAACGGCAGGCTTTTTGATTGCGCAGTCGTGATTTGCGGCGGCAGGATACTCGGGATAGTTCCTAAAACTTATCTCCCCAACTACGGCGAGTTTTACGAAAAACGCTGGTTTTCTTCGGCGCCTAACGCTCAGCCGTCTATAATATCGTTGCGCGACGCGGGCATACCGTCCGATAAAGAAACGCTGTTCGGTCAGCACGTCATCTTCCTCCACAGAGGCGTAAAGTTCGGAGTCGAGATCTGCGAGGATGTGTGGTGTCCGATAACGCCTTCGGAGAAACTGTGTCTTGCCGGCGCCGAGGTTATTTTAAATCCTTCCGCCAGCAACGAAATAATAGGCAAACGCGAATATCGGAGAAAGATGCTTTCCGTACTGTCGTCCAAGGCTGTTTGCGCATACTGTTACGCGTCCTCGGGAAACGGTGAATCCACCACGGATCTCGTTTTTTCCGGCCACAGCCTCGTTTTTTCCCGCGGAAAGCTTATGGCGGAAAATAAAAATTATATAGACGGTTCGTACTTCGTCACCGCCGACGTGGATATAGGCGCTATACGTGCAGACCGCACAAAGATCAAGAGCTTTAATGACTGCTCGGACGTTAATCTCATATCTGTAATGTATTCCGACACCGGCGTGTCAGGTGAATCCGAATGCGATGCGTCTCTGGCGCGTATAAAAAGATATCCTTTTGTCCCTTCCGATTCCGAGATACGCGCCGAACGCTGCAGAGAGATATTTGAGATGCAAACGGCCGCCCTTGTAAAGCGCATGTCAGCTGCAGGAAATAATTTGGTCGTGGGCGTTTCCGGCGGACTGGACTCGACCCTGACGCTTCTGGTATGCGCAAACGCCTTGCGAAAGTGCGGCCTCTCACCTTCACATCTTACCGCCGTCACAATGCCCGGATTCGGTACAACCGACAGAACATACGGCAACGCTGTCGCTCTCATCCACTCCATAGGTGCTGTCGAAAAGTGCGTCCCGATAAAAAGCGCCTGCATACAGCATTTTACGGACATCGGACACGATATTGGAAACCACAATGTGGTTTACGAGAATGCCCAGGCGCGTGAACGCACGCAAATCCTGATGGATGTGGCTAATCAAAACGGAGGATTTGTAGTCGGTACAGGCGATCTGAGCGAGCTTGCTCTGGGGTGGTGCACGTATAACGCCGATCACATGAGTATGTACGGCGTGAACTCCGGCGTGCCCAAGACTCTTGTGCGCTGGATGGTGAAAAACATAGCGGAAAGCGGCATGTTCCCCGGTTCGGAAGATATACTTTACGATATATTGGACACGCCTATCAGTCCGGAGCTTCTTCCTCCCGACGGCAGCGGCGTTATCGCTCAGAAAACCGAAGAACTGGTCGGACCGTACGACCTTAACGATTTCTTCATTTACAACGCCATTCGTTTCGGTTTTTTGCCGTCAAAGGTTTATTTCCTTGCAAATCGTGCGTTTGACGGAGTTTACGGCAAAGAAGAAATCCTGAAATGGCTTAAAATATTCTACCGAAGATTCTTTACTCAGCAGTTCAAGCGGAGCTGTATGCCGGACGGTGTGAAGATCGGCAGTGTAGGTCTTTCACCGAGAGGCGACTGGCGGATGCCGAGCGATGCATCATTCCGGCTGTGGCTTTCAGATCTTGAAAATCTCTGAAACGATCCCGTGAAGCAAAAAATACGCGCTTTTGCGCGCTCGTCAGATATTAAAAATAAAACACATGAGCATTTATCCGGCATGCACGACTGATAAAAAAATAAAAGAGAGCCGCGATACGGCTCTCTTTTATTTGCGTATGAACTCTTCAACAGATTTGAGAAACAAATCAATATTGTCCCCCACAACCTTCATTGAAAAAGTCCCCGTTCCCAGCGAAAGAATGCCGAGAACACTTTTTCCGTCCACACAATACGGTGGGTTACCGATATATATATCACCTTTGTACACAGACGAAAAATCGCAGAATCTCTGAGCGTCTCTCACTGTAATAAACTGCACCTTTACTTCTTTTTCAGCCATACACCACACCTCCTTCCGTCCAGCGAGAGTATATCATATTTACTCAAGGTTTGCAATGCTTTTTACGAGTTTTTTACAGTAACTGCGTTTTATTTGCGCCGTGGAAATGCAACCTAAAAAGTCAAAACAAATCGTATATTTGTGGTGTAAATGTAGGTTTGTCAATGATGTGAGACCGTAAAAAGAGATAGAGTTTGTTAGTTTGGGAGATCGGTTTTGCTGACAGAGGGAGGGCGTAGCCCGACCGAGGTCAGCAAAACCGGGCTGCCTCCAGTTCCTGGCGTTTCTGGATCGGTGTCTTCCATCCTAAAACAGACATTGGGATTCTGTTGGATCTGCGTAAGTACCGCTTCATCTGAATCTGTAGGTCTTCGTATGAGTAGAAACTC
>CASDVX010000075.1 GCA_949284545.1 uncultured Eubacteriales bacterium | reverse complement strand
CGCGTACTTTTCGTCTGAAAAACCGTTTATCACCACCCTCACCGCATCGGCGGCAACGCTGTCAAATGTCACCGTATCCATTGTTATTCCGTAGTCTGAGGCTCCGAAAGAGTATACCGGATTCTTTACGGGTATCCATTCTTCTCCGTCCCTGTATTCCACGGTATAGCCGTTTTCTTCTGCCGCGGCTCTTGTGGAGGTCTCCCAGTAAAGCCTGACGCTTGAGAAGGTCCTGCCCCGGTCGAACACCGCCCCAATACATGATCCCTCAACCCGCTCGCTTTCCTGCCAGCCCGTGGAAAGGTCACCGTCAAATGCCGCGGATGCGTCGGCAGCTCCCTCAGTGTAGGGCTGCGCTCCGGCGGCAAGATTGACGGTTTTGCTGAGTTCGCAGGAGATAGTGCAGTCCCCTGAAATGTCCACGGGTGCAAGGGCGTTTTCAAAGCCGTCGGCGCAAACCGTGAGCAGTCGCACCCCATGTGCCATACGCAGGCCGAAAACGCCGTCCGAATCGGCCGTGCCCTCGTATTCGCCGAGCTTGACATCCGCCCCCGGAGCGGTCTTTACCGTTACGTCCGCCACCTTGCCTCCGAAGACCTGCTCGTAAATATTCTGCGCTATTATGTAGTATCCGGTGTCGTTGCAGTGAAGACCGTCCGGGAAATATTCCGGTATGTTTTCGGTGTATTTGTTCATATCCACAAGAGGCAGGTCCATTTCCTCCGCTATCTCATGCTGCATCTGCACTATCTTTGTATTCACTGCGGCGTTCCCGGACAGGTATGCGTGCGGTGAGGTGACCAGATATACTTCCGGGCTGCTTTCAAGACTCAGATATGAGTTTATGAGTTTTTTCATATCATCCTTGAAATATTTTTCGGCATTCGAAATGCTCGCCTCGTTGCCGTCGTTGGTCCCCAACATTATCACCACCACGTCCGGAGCAAAGTCCAGACTTTTCTGGTAACATGAATCTTCGCACGAAGTATACGGCCGTCCGGTGTTATTGCATGCGGTGGTGCCGTAGAGCCCGAAATTTTCCACCCGGTAACCGTCCCCCAGCAGCTCTCCCAGCCTGCTGGGATAAGGAACGTTCCCAAGGCCCTGGGTTATGGAATCTCCTACGCAGGCAACCTTTATCACTCTGCTTTCCGCAGCTCTCCCGGTAACCGGAATCAATGGCAGAGTCGCCGCCGTCATTACGATCGCGGCTATTCTCCCGGCAATCCTCTTCATCTTCACCATTCCCCCATATTCTTACTGTCTGCCGCCATTTTAACAGATTGCGACATGGTTTTCAATACGGCGACAGGCTTACCTGAAATTCTTTTGGCATATCCCTTGCAATAATAAGTATGATGTGTTAATATAAGCCATGACTTTCAGATGCCATGGCAAAACAGGAGTACCCGCGGCTGAGGTGCAAAGAGAGGGAGGGTAAGGTGCGAGCCTCCCGCATACGGCGCGGTGAATGCGGTTTTGCCGCACGAAGGAGGAAATGCCTTCGCGCCCGCGCCCCGTTATAGGCGCGCGCCGGCCTGTCGCCCGGCGCATGAGTGATAATCCGAAGTGGAACCGCGTCCGTGACGCCTTCGGCTCCTTGGGGAGCGGAGGCGTTTTATTTTTTGGAAAGGAGGTAATTCCCGTTTGTTCAGAAAACTCAGAAACGATATACGCAGGATAAAGGAATCCGACCCGGCGGCGAGAAATGCTTTTGAAATATATCTCTGCTATCCAGGGCTTCACGCTGTCCGCAGCCACCGCTGGGCTCACTGGCTCTACAGGCACCGCTGCAGAACTCTGGCAAGGCTCTGGAGCCAGATGAACAGGTTTTTTACCGGAATAGAGATACACCCCGGGGCAGTGATAGGTGATGGTCTCTTTATCGATCACGGTTCCGGCGTGGTGATAGGCGAAACAACGGTGATAGGAAACGATTGCGTGATATATCAGGGCGCTACTCTCGGCGGGACGGGAAAGGAAACGGGCAAACGACATCCTACCCTGGGCAACAACGTCATGGTGGGAAGCGGAGCGCGGGTCCTTGGGCCGATAACCATCGGAAACAACGTTAAAATAGCAGCCAACGCGGTTGTGCTCACCGATCTGCCCGACAACTGCACCGCGGTAGGTGTTCCCGCAAAAATAGTGCGTCAGGACGGCATGCGCGTCACCCAGGATCTTGATCAGATACACATACCCGATCCCGTTTCGCAGGAAATAGCCAGGATTTACCGGCAGCTTTCATCTCTTCAGGATCAGATTGAAGGCATCACAGGCGGGAAGGACGCGGGCGGCTGAGCCGCCGTTTCCCGATGGTCTGTATGTTCCGCGTTTTGCGCTCACACAGCTTCCACGCGGGGGTCTCCCCGCAGCGGACGGAATTTTTGACGAAAGGATTGATATTCCCCGTGAAGATTTATAATTCCCTCAGCCGGGTCAAAGAAGAGTTCATCCCTCACGAACCGGGCAGGGTGTCAATGTACACCTGCGGACCCACGGTTTACCATTTTGCCCACATAGGAAATCTCAGGACGTATATAATGGAAGACGTCCTCGACAGGTATCTGCGGTACTCCGGGTATGACGTAAAGCGCGTCATGAACATAACCGACGTGGGGCATCTGTCAGGCGACAGCGACAGCGGAGAGGACAAGATGCTCAGCGGGGCAAGGCGGGAGCACAAGTCCGTCATGGATGTGGCAAGATTTTACACCGACGCTTTCTTTTCCGACTGCAAAAAGCTCAATATACGTCGTCCCGACGCGGTTGTCCCCGCCACCGACTGCATAGACGAGTTTATAAAGGTGATCTCGTCGCTCATAGATAAAGGATACGCCTATCTCGCAGGCGGGAACGTCTATTTTGACACTTCGCGGCTTGACAGATACTATGTTTTCAACGACTTTTCGGAAGACGATCTAGCCGTCGGAGTGCGTGAGGGCGTGGAAGCCGACGGCAACAAGCGCAACAAGTCGGATTTCGTGCTGTGGTTCACCAAGTCAAAGTTTGACGACCAGGAACTCAAGTGGGATTCTCCCTGGGGTCTCGGATATCCCGGCTGGCATATCGAGTGCTCCTGCATCTCCATGAAAAACCTCGGCGAGTATCTGGACATACACTGCGGCGGCATAGATAACCAGTTCCCTCACCACACTAACGAGATCGCCCAGAGCGAGGCGTATCTCGGCCACAAATGGTGCAGCTACTGGGTCCACGTCCACCACCTGAACACCGGAACCGGGAAAATGAGCAAATCATCCGGGGAATTTCTCACGCTGTCCCTTCTTGAGGGTAAGGGGTACGATCCCATGGCGTACAGACTTTTCTGCCTCCAGTCCCACTACCGCAAATCCCTGTTATTCACATGGGAAAACCTTGACAATGCGGCGGCGGCATATTCAAAGCTGGTTGCACGCGTGGCCGCACTGCGTCCCTCCGGCGGGAAAACCGACTCAGAAACGTTTGATGGGCTCAAACGCAGGTTCTGCGACGCCCTTGACAACGACCTTAATTCCTCTCTGGCTGTCACGGCGCTGTACGATGTTCTGAAGGCCGATACCGACGACGGCACCAAGCTCGCGCTGATCGAGGATTTTGACCGGGTACTCGCCCTGGACCTTATCAAAGCGGCGCAGGACTTGCGTGACGCCTCGTGCAAAGCGGAAACGCACCCGTCAGACCCCGATTCCCCCGAGATTGAGGCGCTTGTGGCGGAAAGAACGGAGGCAAAAAAGAAAAAGGATTTTGCACGGGCAGACGAAATACGCGAAAAACTGAAACAAATGGGAGTGGTATTGGAAGACGGACCGGCGGGGACCAAATGGCGCCGGATCTGAGCATGATAATTTTTAAGAGACGAAAGGATATGATAAGTGTGAAAAAAGCGGTAATAACAATGAAAGACGGCGGGAAGATGGTATTCGAGCTGTCCCCCGAACATGCCCCGGTAACCGTGAAAAATTTTGAGGATCTTGCCGTTCACGGCTTCTACGACGGTCTGACCTTTCACAGAATAATAAAAGGGTTTATGATACAGGGCGGCGACCCTGACGGCACGGGTATGGGCGGACCGGGTCATACCATCAAGGGCGAGTTTTCGGCTAACGGTGTAAACAATCCCATCCTTCACAAGAGAGGCGTTATATCCATGGCCAGAGCCATGGATCCTGATTCCGCGGGAAGTCAGTTTTTTATAATGCATAAGGACGCGCCTCACCTTGACGGGCAGTACGCCGCTTTCGGTCAAATGACGGAAGGCTTTGATGTGCTTGACAGGATAGCTTCCGCGCCCACGGATTTCCGTGACCGTCCCATTGATGAAGTGGTTATGGAAAGTGTTGAGATAACGGAGGAATGATCCGGGGTGCGCGGGTGAAAAATCTGACTGTAGTGAAGATACTTCTCTTCATATATCTTGCGGTGCTTCTCAAATTGACGGTTTTTCGGGACGGATTCGGTGAAACTCCGCTTTTTTCCAACGGTGACTTCAATTTTGAGCTGTTTACCGATCTCATCCGTATATATCACAGGGACGTATCCGTGTTCCTTTATCTGTGCGTAGGCAATATAGTCACGTTCATACCTTTTGGATTTCTCGTGATGCCGCTTGTTGCAAAATCGGAACGAAATCCTTCCGTGCACGCCCTTCGCCGCGGATTTGCCGTTACCGTGGGGCTCGGGGCGCTGCTGAGCCTGTTTATAGAGGTAAGTCAGTGGGCGTTCGGGGTAGGAGTGAGCGAAATAGACGACCTTATCCTGAATGTCACGGGCGTATTTCTCGGGGCGCTGGCCTGTCTCCCGTTTGTCAAAAAGCTGCGCCGCGGGTAAATTGTCTCTTCCCGGCACATTCCGGCGGGTTCGGTGCGTCCGGCATGGCCGGGACACCATGTGCGCCCGTAGCGTTTACTGCTAAAAGCCGTCCGCAGGCTTTGAAACCTGCGGACGGCTTTGCTTTTCTTTTGAACCGTGAAAGGACGGCCGGCAAGTTACGAGGCAAGCGCGTCTTTATTCATCCTGTCTATCTCGTCGTTTTCCGCTCTCTTCTGCTGGGTTTTGTCGTAGTAAGCCTGCTGTGAGCTGTTCCACGTGTTCAGCTCGTCGTACGCGCCGGCGAACGGCACCGCCATATCCAGCCAGCATTCGAAAACCTTTATCTCGTCCTCGGAAAGTGAGCCGTGCCCGCTTTTCAGCAGCTCTATCAGGTAGCTGGCCGACGACCCTGCGTAATAGGGTTTCTGCACCTCGCAGGGCGACTGGGCGCTCACCCAACTGGTCCACGAGTTGTCGGTGCTCGCGGCCCTCCACTCGTTGCTCACCTTGGTGCTCTGGGTCAGTATAAGATATGACATGGAGAAATACCGCTTCTCGTTGACGCCCTGCACCATTTCGCCGGACAGGGAGAACTGTCCGTCCGTGACAATCTCGTTTTTGTCCGCCGCGGGCTCAGTCTTGGAAACGAATACCCCGCAGTCTATCTTTCTTCCGCCCGTGGTCTGCTTTACATGTATGGATATCCTGTTTACACCCTTGCGCAGCGTGAGGCCGTTTATGACGTACATATGGTATGATGTGACGTAGCCTGCAGCCCCGTATATTTTTTCTCCGTTGAGGTATATTTCCACGTCTTCATCGTTGAAAAGGCGTATGGCTACGGATTTATCCGTCTGGTCAGACGACGCGGTAAACGTATTGGACAGCCATATCTCCATATTGGACCCGTTCCATACCGTGTCCGAGGTCGCGTCGTCGCCGAAGGGGGCTTTGCCCGTCATCCACGACGAGGTATCGTAGTTTGAGCCGTACCAGCCGCTCCCGGGATTTGTAAACGTATACTTCCAGCCCTCTGCCCCGGCCTTGAGTATCTCCGTATATCCCACGAGATTGGGGACTTCCGTGGCCGTATAGTCGGACATAAGGTCGGACAGATCCGCGCTTCCCAGGTCGTTATATGAAAGGCTTCCCGCCAGCAGCGCGTTGGACACCGCCGCGTTATTGTGGCACTCCACGCAGCTTTTATCTATTATCGGCTGCACAAGCTCGTTATATGAAAAACCTATCCGGTCGGTATACGGGTCGTAAGCTTCGTATCCGTTTTCGGCCGTCATCCAGTCCTCAGGGACTATCTTCCGGACTCCCCGCTCCATGGCCTGAGTGCGCACTGCCGACGCGGGAGGCGCCGTGTTGTTGTCCTCATGGCAGCCGACGCAGGAATAGTACTCGTTGGGCTGGAGCGTCGACCAGCTCCGCATAGTGGCTATAAGCTCGTAGTCCTTATCAAGCACCTGGAAGAAAAGGGATACCTCAGACGGGACCTCAAAGAGGCAGGAGCCGTCCTCCTCTATCTCCACTATGCCCAGCGGCACCTTTACGTCCCATGTCCCGTTTGCCGTGGATACCGGGGTAAACGCCGTGCCCGACGCCATTATGGACGGGTTGGAGTTGTTGTTGAAGCCTATTGTCGCCGTGCGGTATTCAAGCGCTACCACACGCAGATATTTGGCCTCTCCGCGCTCCACGCCCTCCATGGCTTCGCCCTGATAAACGTCGCCTATGTAATACGTGCCGGTGGATTTCCCGTAGTTTACCATGGATGCGCGGTCAAAAAGCGTCCTGTTCTTTAT
>CASDVX010000074.1 GCA_949284545.1 uncultured Eubacteriales bacterium | reverse complement strand
ATAGAGGCGGCGGCCGAAAGGATACGGAAAAATTCCGACGTTCTGGTAGTGATAGGCATAGGCGGTTCGTATTTGGGCGCGCGGGCTGTTATCGAGCTCGTGAAGGGCCCTCTTTTCAACCTCGGGAAGGACGGGCCCATGGTGCTCTTTGCGGGCAACAGCATAAGTCCCGCGTACCTTAACGACGTGCTTGCCCTCTGCGAGGGGAAGGACATATCCGTAAACGTGATATCCAAGTCCGGGACGACCACGGAACCGGCCATAGCCTTCAGGACCTTCCGCAGGCTTCTCACGGAGAAGTACGGGGCTGACGGGGCGAGAGAGCGCATATACGTGACAACGGACAGAGAAAAGGGGACCCTGAAAAGGCTTGCGGACGAGGAAGGGTACGAGACCTTTACCGTGCCTGACGACGTGGGAGGAAGATTTTCGGTGCTCACGGCGGTAGGGCTTCTGCCCATAGCCGCGGCGGGGGTAAACATACGGGAGCTTATGGCGGGCGCCGCGGAGGCGAGGCGGGACTATTCCGCGGAGGACATATGGCAGAACGACTGCTACCGGTACGCCGCCCTGCGCCATATCCTTTACAATAAGGGAAAGACCTGCGAGATGCTGGTTTCATACGAGCCGGCGTTTGCCATGATGAACGAATGGTTCAAGCAGCTTTTCGGAGAGAGCGAGGGCAAGGAGGGCAAAGGCCTTTTCCCCGTGTCGGCGGTCTTTTCCACCGACCTGCATTCTCTCGGTCAGTACATCCAGCAGGGGCGCAGGCTCATGTTTGAGACGGTGATCGACATAAAAGCTCCCGCGTCGGAGCTTGAGATAGCGGACGATCCGACTGACGGAGACGGGCTTCAGTTTTTGTCCGGCGAAAAAATGAGCCTTATAAACCGCAAGGCCATGGAAGGCACCATTCTCGCCCATACGGACGGAGGCGTTCCCAATATCGTCATAGAGATAGACAATACGGCGGAACGGGAAGCCGGAAGGCTCATATATTTCTTTGAAAAGGCCTGCGCGGTCTCGGGCTATATGCTGGGGGTCAATCCCTTCGACCAGCCGGGCGTGGAAAGCTACAAGAAAAACATGTTTGCGCTTTTAGGCAAGCCGGGATACGAGGCGGCCAGAGCGGAAATAGAGAAGCGGCTGGGCTGAGCGTCGGGGGCGCAAGATATGCAAATAACGGCGGAAAGCCGTTAAAATAAAAAAAGGAGGATCACGGTATGATCAATCTCATCACAGGCAAAAAAGGCTCGGGCAAGACCAAGAAGCTCATAGAGCAGGTAAATCAGGCTCTCCAGACCTCCAAGGGGCATGTTGTGGTGATAGAGCAGGGCGATAAGCTGAAATACGACGTTAAATACACCGCCAGGCTTATCGATACCGATGAATACAGAATAAACGGATACGACGCGCTTTACGGCTTTATCGCCGGGCTTTCCGCCGGTAACTTTGACATTACCGACGTGTTTGTGGACGGGATATTCCGCATCTGCGGGGACGACAGGGAAGCGCTGGGCGAAATGCTTGACAAGATAAACGCCCTGAGCGGGGATAAGAAATATGTGTTCACTATTTCCGCGGACATCACGGAGCTTCCCGAGAGCGTGAAAAAGTACCTGTAAACAGGGGCACACGGAAACAAAACAGAACAGGCCGAGACGGTTCACACCGTTTCGGCCTGTTCTGTTTCCGCACACGACGCAGTAAGAAAGACAAGCGCGGATCCGCTGCAGAGGTATCCTGTTCACCCGTCCGCCGCAGAAAACGCGGCCCGCCCGGGTGGACCGCCTGTAGGCGACGCTCCGGCAAGCGGGTCCGCATCGCGGCAGACCCGCCGGTGACGCGCCGGCAGAGAATGTCTCCCGCATATAAACTTATCCGAGATAGGAATCGCTTCCCACCGCGCCGAGTATCGCGTCCAGAGCCGCTTCGTCCGACACCAGGTCCCTGTGGGAAAGCTCAAATGTAATCTGGGTATACCCCGGATTTTCGTCAAACAAACCGTCCGCTGACGCTGAATACAGAGTTACGGTTCCGTCGCCGTTTTCATCGCCGTTTTCACCTGAGGTGAAATAACCGACACCTATGATATTTGTGTGCGTGACTCCGCTCCAAGCCTCATCCAGCCTGCAGGAAACGTCGGTGTAAAACGCATACCCGGCTTTTTGGGAAAAAGTCGCCGATTCGTAGAGAACTCCGTTTTCGTCCGTCAGCCCCAGAGAATGCCACGAGGGCGCGGGAAGGAGCTGGTAAAGAGATGGAAATGAGGAAAAAACCCCGGGCAGAAGCTCCCGAAACGCCTCGTACTTATCAGAGCTTACGTCCCAGAAACCGCTTCCATCCTCAAGGCTGGTATGCGCGGCCTGGGCGCCGAGGAAGGGCGTTCCACAGGTCACCACCCGGTCAATAAGCCCTTCGCCGCCGTGGGAGACGAGATACGCGCTGGTCACAAGTCCGCCCATGCTGTGGGCAACTATATTTACCTTTGAAGCCCCTGTGGCGGACAGAACTCTCTGTATGTAGTCGTAAAGCTCTTCTGCTGTCTCTCTGTTGTCGAGACGCCAGTCGTACCCGAAGAACCACACGTTTTCATAGCCCAGATCCTCCGAAAGGGCGAGGGCCAGGTCTGTATATGCGCCGTAAGTCCCTACGCCGTCTCCCGACTGATACTCCGTCATGGGCGAAAACCTGACCGGCGTTATGTCCAAAGTGCTTTTTCCGCCGTCGTCGAGCTTGAAAGATACGAAAGTAGACAGCAGATTGAGGAGCCCAGCCATGGAACCGTCGGTTTCAAAGGGCCACAGCGTACGCCCGTCAGACACAAGCTCCGTCCCAAGTATTCCGGGTATTATGATGACCGGGCAGGGTTCCCGGGGGACGGCGGACTCACCGCCGTCGGACGAAACATCCCCGGAGGAAGGGACGTCGGAAAAAGAGCTTTCCATGGAGTCAATTACCGAAGAGTAATTTTCTGAGGAAGACGTCCCCCCTGCGGACGACGGTGAACAGGAAGGGACTGCTAACAGGCACAGGAAAAGGGTCGCCCCCGCGGCTGCCGAAAGCAGACGTTTTAAAACAGGTATTCTCATGGTTTCGGTATTCCTTTCTGAAACTTTTATAATAATATCACACGCGCCGCAGGCGCGGCGTGCAAAAAAACAACTGACGGACGCGGGCGGAGTGAAGAACAGCCCGGAAATGGGCTCTTGCCCGGACACGCAGGGGAAAGCGTTGACGTGACAGGGTTTTCAGCCTGCGCGGTGATATTTTGGACGACACATACGGGCTAGCGTCACCCCGTCCTGCCTGAGAGCGCGAAACTCTGATATTTTCGGCGGCAAGTACGGGAAATCGGCCGGCCGGAGGCGTGACGGACAGCATTCCCGCGCCTGTGCCCTGCCGCTGTACGCGAGGCTTTCCGTCCCCCCCGGGGCCGCCATCCCGGCAAGTCCCATGCGTCACCCGCAGGGGCGGCGAAGAAAAAGCCGGAGAGGAAACGTGAGACGGCGGCGCCCCCGGTACCGGGCAGGAACAGCCGGCCCTCTACTGGGCAAGCGAGACCCACTCGGTCATATATACGTCGCATTCCCGCTGCTTATCCTCTATCAGCCGGCATAGCCGGTCGGCTTCCTCATAATCGGAAGCCGTGTCAGGCTCCGAAAGCCTCCGCTTTGCATCGTCCATCTCCTTTTCGCACTCCGCTATCAGCTCTTCCAGCTTTGCCACCCGCGCCTTCCTTTTCGCGTCAAGAGAACGCTGCTGCTTTGAACGGTGATATGAGTCGGCCCCGTTCCCCGGTTTCTTTTCGACGGGGGGATTTTTAGACGCCTCCGCCGCGGCGCGCAGTGCGACGAAGGAATCAAAACCGCCCTCAGACATGCTGCCCCCGGAAGGGGACAGCTCAAGCACCTTTGTGGCCAGGGAATTTATGAAATACCTGTCGTGGCTCACAAATATCACCGTTCCGTCGTATTCGGAAACCGCCTTTTCAAGGGCCTCCCTGGCAGGCAGGTCAAGATGATTGGTAGGTTCGTCCAGCAGAAGGACGTTTGAGCGCTCCTCCGCCAGCACGGCAAAGGCGAGCCTGGCCTTTTCTCCTCCCGAAAGGACGGATACGGTCTTAAATACCGCGTCGCCGGAGAAAAGCATATTGCCCAGCCGGTCCCTCAGCTCCTGAGGCGACGCCCCGGGCCGGTGCCGCCAAAGCTCCTGAAGAACGGTGTTCTCCTTTATGAAACTGTCGTTTTCCTGCTCAAAAAAGCTCACGGAAACCCCGCGGCCCCAGACGACCGAGGGATCGGGAACTTTGAGAGCGGAATAAAGGCGCCTGAGAAGGGACGTTTTTCCCACGCCGTTGCTCCCTATAACGGCCACTCTGTCCCCGCGCCTTACGCTGAACGAAAGCTCCGGCACCAGCGTGACCGGAGGGTCGCCTGCCGTGACCGACAGGCCCTCCGCGTCAAGCACGCGTGCGGCCGAGGGAGAAAGAGAGGAAAATGCGAAACGGGGCACCGGGGCGTGTTCCCGGGGCTTTTCCGGCAGCTCCATATGTTCAAGCTGCCTGAGACGGCTTTTTGCCATGGCGGAGGTGGACGCCCGCGCGATGTTTTTCTGCGCATAGTCCAGCATGGACGCCGCCCTTGCCGTCTCTTTCTCATATGCCCTCAAGGCGGCCTTTACCCGCTCGGCTTTCTGCAGCTTGTAATCGGAGTAATTCCCCCTGTAGGCGGTGACGCGGCAGTCCTCCAGTTCCCATATGCGCGAACACCGTTTGTCCAGAAAATACCTGTCATGGCTCACTACCACCACGGCGCCGGAATAATCCGCCAGATAATCCTCCAGCCACATGAGGGTTTTAAGGTCGAGATGGTTTGTGGGCTCGTCCAGAAGAAGCACGTCCGGGGCCCTGAGAAGAAGACAGGCCAGGGCAAGACGTGTCTTTTCCCCGCCGGACAGAGTGGAGACGGGCTGATTCTCCATTCCGGAAAAGCCCATCCCGGTAAGCACCGTGTTTATTTTAACGGGAACGGAAAACCCGTCCGCCGCTTCAAATTCGTCCCTGAGGCGGGAGTATTCCCCGGCGGCTTCCGCGTACTCAGACCCGGAAAGGGAGGCCATTTTCTCTTCCGCCGCGCCGATCTTGTTCTGAAGGGCAAGCACGGAGGAAAAGATGCTTTCTGCCTGAGACCTTACCGTTCCGTTTCCGTCCAGCCCGCCGCTCTGCCTCAAATACCCGAGCCTCGCGTCCTTAGCCCTGAACACACTGCCGGAATCCGGGGTCAGAACCCCCGCGATACAGTTGAGGAGGGTGGTCTTTCCCGTGCCGTTTGCGCCCACAAGACCCACCCGGTCTTCCCGGGAAACGGTGAGGGACACGTTCTCAAGTATAGGCCGGTCTCCGAACCGGAGACTTACATTATCCAGATTTATCAGCATATTCGCAGCCTCCGGAAAGCGCATGATTTATACACGCACATTATAATATTTCCCGCGCCGCAAGTAAAGAGAAAAATAACCGGGCGAGGGCGTTAAAATTCTTGCTTAGGGAAAGCGGCTGTGGTATAATTTACGGGATATTGAAAGGGCCTATTAGAAAGGACGGCGGAAAATGGACAGCGGATACAGCGTTTCCCTTGAAAAGATAGTGAAGGAATTTTCCCTCGAGACCATAGCCTGCGGCGAAGGGCTTGACAAGATAAGGGTGACAATGTCTGACGTGAACCGCCCTGCGCCTCAGCTGGGAGGCTTTTTCGATTACTACGACAACAAGCGGATACAGATAATCGGCAACGTGGAAACGGCCTTTCTCGCGCAGTTTGACTACCATACCCGGGCAAAAAGCTATCAGCGTTTTTTTGCCACAAAGCCGGTAGCCGTGATAGTGGCAAGGAATATCGACATAGCCCCGGAACTCAAGGCGGCCGCGATAGAAAACAACGTGCCGCTTTTCAGGACCGCCAGCCCCACAAGCGAATTTTCCGCCGCTCTCATAGGGTACCTGGGTGTGGAGCTTGCCCCCCGGCAGACGGTCCACGGCGTGCTGGTTGAGGTATACGGCGAAGGAATCCTCATACTTGGGGAAAGCGGCGTGGGCAAGAGCGAGGCGGCCATAGAACTCGTGAAGAGGGGCCACCGGCTGATAGCGGACGACGCAGTGGAGATACGCAGGGTATCGAGCAAGACCCTGGTGGGCACGGCGCCGGAGAACATACGTCATTACGTGGAGCTCAGGGGCATAGGTATAGTGAACGTGCGGCGCATATTCGGCATGGGCGCGGTAAAGGAAAGCGAGAACATACGCCTTGTGATACGCATAGAGCCGTGGCAGAGCGACAAGCTGTACGACCGCATGGGGATAGATGAAAAAACCACGGAGATACTCGGCAACAGCGTGCCTTATATAGAGATACCGGTAAAGCCGGGGCGCAACCTTGCGGTGATAATCGAGGTTGCCGCCATGAACAACCGCCAGAAGGAATTGGGATACAACGCGGCCAATGAGCTCATGGCGAAGCTCGGCCTCGAATCATATAAATAATACGGAGGGATCTGCATGTTTTACATAGGCATAGACCTGGGAGGGACCAATATCGCCGCGGGACTTACGGAGGACGAAAAGGTGGTGTGCAAGACCAGCACGCCTACCTGTGCACAACGGCCCATTGAGGAGATAATAGCCGACATGGCGGAAGCCGCGAAAAAATGCGCGGCCGAGGGCGGCGTAAGCATCAATGACGTGGAATGGATAGGAGTGGGCTGCCCGGGCACGGTGAACAGCAGGACCGGCGTGGTGGAGTATTCAAACAACATAAAGATGAAGGACGTTCCCATGAGGGATATGCTTTCCTCGCTGCTGGGCGGGAAAAAGGTCTTCATTGAAAACGACGCCAACGCGGCGGCATGGGGAGAATACTGCGCGGGAGCGGCCAAGGGCGCGGAGAGCGCCGTAGCGGTGACGCTTGGCACCGGAGTGGGCAGCGGCATCATTCTGGATGGGAAACTCCT
Source organism: uncultured Eubacteriales bacterium (assembly GCA_949284545.1). Classification (GTDB taxonomy): domain Bacteria; phylum Bacillota; class Clostridia; order Oscillospirales; family CAJFTT01; genus CASDVX01. The sequence continues at coordinate 13,508 of CASDVX010000074.1, read as the reverse complement.
CACGGGCGCGAATTTTGCAGGCGGCGAGCTGGGACACACCGTGATAGAGGTAGGCGGCAGACCGTGCACCTGCGGAAGAAAAGGCTGCTGGGAAGCCTACGCCTCCGCCACCGGCCTCATAAACCTGACAAAGGAAGCCATGGAGTCGTCCCCGTCCACATACATGTGGAAGCTGTGCGGGGGAGATATATCCCGCGTAGGGGGCAAGACCGCGTTTGACGCAATGCGCGCGGGTGACGAGCTGGGGAAAAAGACCGTGAACAGATACATAGAGTATCTGGGCTGCGGCATAGTAAATATAATAAACACATTCCAGCCGGACGTTGTGACCATATCCGGCGGCATTTCCCGGGAGGGAGAATATCTCACCCAGCCGCTGCAGAAGATAATCGAGAGTGAAAGGTATTCCAAATACTGTTCCAAACAGACGAAGGTCACGGTAGCCAGCCTGGGGACGGACGCGGGCATAATAGGTGCGGCGCTTCTGGGCAGACAGAGCGGCTGAAGACGGCAGGCGTCGGAGTGTCCCCGGCCGGGCCGGGGATTTTTCACCCCGTCGGCTGAGGAAACCGAAGGACTTTGTCCGCCCGGGCAGTTGTCATCCCCGGGCGGCGCCCCGCCCGTACCGGACCGCCGGCCGCGGGAGATACGGTATTTAAGGTGCGGTCTCGAACCTTTTTGAAGAAAGGACGCCTCCTTCGGAGGGGCGAGGTAAAGGCAAATGAACGTCGATTTGTTTTATCCCTGGGCGGACGTGCTTGAAAACGAACCCATGAGCCGGCAGACCAGCTTCAGGATAGGAGGCCCCGCGAGGCTTTTCGTGACTCCGCATTCCGAGGAAGGGCTTGTGCAATGCCTGCGGATATGCCGCCGGGAGGGAATAAGGCCGCTCACGGTGGGAAACGGAACAAACCTTCTCGTGTCCGACTCGGGGATAAACGGAGCGGTCATACACATGGGAGAAGGCATGAACGTCGTCACGGTAACGGGAAGGAAGGTGCTCGCCGGAGCGGGCGCACGGCTTTCCGACGTCTGCCGCGCGGCGGCGGAAAAGGGCCTTTCGGGGCTTGAGTTCGCATACGGCATCCCCGGCAGCGTGGGCGGGGGAATATTCATGAACGCCGGCGCCTACGGAGGGGAGCTTAAGGACGTATGCGTCCGGGTGGGCGCCATGACGCGGGAGCTTGAGAGGGCGGAATACGCCTGCTGGGAATGCGGTTTCGGGTACAGAAAAAGCCGCTTCCAGCAGGATGGCGGCACGGTGACGTGGGCGGAATTTGAGCTCACGGAAGCCGACCCCGCCGAAATAAGGTCGCGGATGGATGAAATACTCGCAAGGCGCAGGGACAAACAGCCTCTGGAATACCCCAGCGCGGGGAGCGTGTTCCGACGCCCGGAGGGGTATTTTGCGGGCGCGCTGATAGAGGAAGCCGGGCTTAAGGGGGCCTTTGTAGGCGGAGCGCAGGTATCCTCAAAGCACGCGGGATTTATAATAAATACCGGCGGCGCCACATGCGGCGACGTGAGGGCCCTTGTGGAGCTTATACAAAAACGGGTGGAGGAAAACAGCGGAGTGAAGCTTGAATGCGAGATACGTTTCGTGGGAGATGAGTGAAGATATGAGCAACGACAAAAACGACAAATTTGTGATACTCACAGGTACGTCGGGCTCCGGCAAGTCGGTGGCGATGAACGCCCTGGAGGACATAGGCTTTTACTGTGTGGACAATCTTCCGGTATCATTGCTCACGAGCTTTGCCGCCGTGAGGGCGGAAACGGGCTCCATGAAGCGCGCGGCCGTGGCGGTGGACTGCCGCGGGGCGCAGTTTGAACAGCTCGAACAGGAGCTTGCCGCCCTTCGCAGGGCAAATACAAAGGTAGAAATACTTTTTCTCGATGCGGCGGACCATGTTTTGGCCACAAGGTTCAAGCAGACCCGCCGGCGCCACCCGCTGGAGACGGGGAACAGGACGCTGTCGTCGGCCGTGGCAACGGAACGCCGACGCCTGACCGGGCTCAAGGAAGAGGCCACATATTACATAGACACCACGGAAATGTCTCCCGCCCAGCTCAAGGAAAGGGTGTCCGCCCTGTTTGTGGAGCTTTCGGAGACGATAAACGTGTGCGTGGAATCCTTCGGTTTCAAGCACGGTATCCCCGCGGACGCGGACCTGGTTTTTGACGTGCGCTGCCTTCCCAATCCGTACTGGATCCCCCAGCTGCGGGACCATACGGGTCTTGAAAAGGAAGTGCGTGACTACGTTTACGAGGGCGGGGATACCGCGGGTTTCGTCGCCAGACTGTTTGACATGATGGATTATCTCCTTCCCCTCTACCGCAAGGAAGGGAAAAGCCAGCTCATCATAGCCATAGGCTGTACGGGCGGACATCACCGTTCGGTGGCCGTGGCGGAAGACCTTTACAGACACCTGAAGGAAAACGGGTCCAGAGTCTCGGTTCTTCACCGGGATATATCAAAATAAGGGGAACGGGTATGTCTTTTTCGTCCGACATAAAAAGGGGACTGTGCGCTCAGCCCGTTACCGAGGCCTGCTGTGCCCGCGCCCAGCTTTACGGGATGCTTTTCTTCGGAAGACGGTTTTCCGGAAGGGAAATAGAGATGTGGGCGTCATCCGGTGAAATTCTGGATACGGCGGCGCGCCTGTGCGAGGAGACGGCCGGGGTAATCCCGTCGGTGCGTGTTTCCGAATCGGGAGGAGGGGTTCTCCGCGTTTTTGGAAAAAAGGATACAGCCAAGCTTCTCGACTGCTTCGGCCACGACTCGGGAGGGGTCTCCTATTCTCTCAATTACGGCAACCTTGACGAGAGCTGCTGCATGAGGAGCTTCCTGAGGGGAGCTTTTCTGGTGTGCGGGAGAGTGAACGAGCCGTCCAAGGGATACCGGGTGGAATTTTCCGTGATGAGGGTAAAAGCGGCGGCGGCGCTGGAAACGGTCCTGACAAACGCCGGATATCCGCCTCTCAAGGCGTACAGAAAAAACAGCTGCGTCCTGTATTATAAGGACAGCGAGACCATAGAGGAGCTGCTCACCGGTATAGGAGCGGTGAACGGCGCTCTTGAGCTTATGAACACGAAGGTCTACAGGGATTTAAGAAACAGGGTGAACAGACTCACCAACTGCGAAGCCGCCAATATAGGGAAAACCGTGCTTGCGGCGAGGGCGCAGATGGAAGCCATAGAGAAGATACGGGCCTGCGGAGGGATACGCCGTCTGCCGGAGGAGCTCAGGCAGGTGGCGCGGCTGAGAATGAGCCATCCGGACGCCAGCCTTTCGGAGATAGGACGGCTGTGCGAGCCGCCCCTGTCCCGTTCCGGGGTCAACCACAGGATAGCCCGCATAATGGACGCGGCGCACAGGATGTCCGCTTCCGGAGAGGAGACCGGGGAAGACACGAAACGCCGTCGCGGGGAAAAAATACAGAATACGGAAAAGGATCTGCCAGATGACGACCAGAGATGACTTTCTGAAAAAACGCAGAGAGATAATAGAATCGGAATTTTCAAAGCTTAACCCCGCCCAGCGGGAAGCGGTGCTGTCCCCTGCAGGGCAGACGCTGATCCTCGCGGGCGCGGGCAGCGGCAAGACCACGGTGATAGTAAACCGCATAGCCTGCCTGATAAAATACGGAGACGCCTGCTATTCCCCCGAGGTGCCGTTCGGAGGGGACCCGGAAGACGACCTGCGCCTTATAACCGACCTGGCGGAGGGGAAGGAGCAGCCTGAGCACGAAAGGTTCAGAGCAAAGCAGCTCATGCAGCATAACGCGCCGCCCCCGTGGGCGGTCATGGCAATAACGTTCACCAACAAGGCGGCGCAGGAGCTGAAGGACAGGCTGGCCGCCATGCTGGGCGGCGCCGCCGGGGAAATATGGGCGTCCACCTTCCACTCCGCGTGCGCGAAAATACTCCGCCGGGAATCGTCGGAAGGAAAAACCGGTTACGGGCCTGATTTCGCCATATACGACACGGATGATACCGCCCGTACCATAAAGGAATGCTATAAAGCCCTTTCCGTGGATGAAAAAACGCTGCCGGTGAAATTTACCGCGTCCCGTATTTCCCGGGCAAAGGACAGGCTGATAGGCCCTGAGGAATTTGAGAGCGAGATCGCGGGGAACGACGCGATGCTCAGGCAGGTGGGGAGGGTATACAAAGAATACCGGAAGCGGCTGAGAAGCTCCAACGCCATGGATTTTGACGACATCATATTCAACACCGTGGAGCTGTTTGACAAGGACCCGGACGTGCTGGAAAAATACCGCCGCCGCTTCAAATACATACTCGTGGACGAATATCAGGACACCAACGCCGCACAGTTCAGACTTATAAACCTGCTTGCCGGGGAAAAAGGCAACCTGTGCGTGGTGGGAGACGACGACCAGAGCATTTACAAATTCCGCGGGGCGACGGTTGAAAACATAATCAATTTCGACACGCAGTACCCGGCCGCGAAGGTGGTACGCCTTGAGCAGAATTACCGTTCCACCTCAAACATACTGGCCGCGGCGAACTCGGTGATAAAAAACAACCTTTCCCGCAGGAGCAAGACACTGTGGACCGCGAAGAAGGGCGGCGAAAAGCTGACGGAATACTGCGGGGGCAACGAACGTGACGAGGCTCAGTACATAGGCGCGCAGATACTCAGGGGGCTGGGAGAAGGGAGGAAAGCCTGCGATTTCGCGGTGCTTTACCGTTCCAACGCCCAGTCGAACGTGATAGAGACCACCTTTTCCAAGATGGGCATAGGCTACAGGGTGGTGGGCGGCCACAGGTTCTACGACCGCGCCGAGATAAAAGACATGCTTTCATACCTGTGCGTGATAAACAATCCGTCGGATACGCTGAGGCTGACCAGAATAATAAACGTTCCCAGAAGAGGGATCGGGGCGTCCACGGTGACCGCCGCGGCCCGAATAGCGGCTGCGGAAAGCATCTCCCTTTTTGACGTTATACGCCGGGCGGGGAAATACGGGGAGCTGTCCAAGGCGGCGGGACGCCTCACGGCGTTTGCGGAAATGATAGAGGAGCTGAGGGCGGATTCGGAAAAGCTGTCCCTCTCGGAGCTGTATCAGGAAGTCCTCGACCGCACCGGGTACCTTAATATGTATTTGGAGGAAAACACCCCGGAATCCGCCGACCGGGCGGAGAACCTGAGGGAACTCATGTCCTCGGTGGAAGCCTACGAGGACGAAAACGAGAACGCATCTTTGAGATCGTTTCTGGAGGAAGCGGCCCTCATGAGCGACATAGACAATTACGACAGCGAGGAGGACGCCTGCGTCATGATGACGCTCCACGCGGCCAAGGGCCTGGAATTTCCGGTGGTGTTCATCGCCGGCATGGAGGAGGGCGTGTTCCCGGGGAACCAGGTCATGTACGACCCCGGGGAAATAGAGGAGGAGCGCAGACTGGCGTACGTGGGCATAACCCGCGCAAAGGAAAAGCTGTTTCTTACGAGAGCAGCGTCGCGGACTCTTTACGGGCAGACCTTCCCGCATCCGGCGTCAAGGTTCATCGGCGAGATAGACGGCGGGCTTCTGGAGCATGAAGGGATACAGACCGCCGCCGGCGGAAGACGGGGGCAGACCTCATGGGAAGACAGGGACGACGATTTCGTCAGTATCCCGGCGAAAGCAGCCGTGTCCCGCCCGGCCGGGACGGGCATGAAAAAACCGTTTTTGGGAAGCATATACGGGGAACGCAAAAAACCGCCGGTGCTTTCCGCCGGCGACAGGGTGAGGCACAAAGCGTTCGGGGACGGCGTGGTGATGAGCGTAAGGGAAATGGGAAACGACTCGCTCGTGGAAGTGAAATTCGATTCCGTGGGCACGAAGAAGCTCATGCTGAATTTCGCGCCTCTGGAAAAGCTGTGAAGTCCCGCCGCAATCAAAAAATTTACACCTGCCCTATTGATAACGGGGGATATTTGGTATATACTCATTCAGGCATGAAAGGGAATCTACGAAAGGGGATGCAGTATGAATTACTCACAGGAAGTAAAAAACATGTGTGTTGTGGCCCAGGGGCCCAACCACGGTCCCGCACCGCTGCCGGAGGAAGGCAAGTGGATACAGGCGAAGCAGATAAGCGATATTTCCGGCTATACTCACGGAATCGGCTGGTGCGCTCCTCAGCAGGGAGGCTGCAAGCTGTCGCTCAATGTTAAAAACGGCGTTATAGAAGAGGCTCTGGTGGAAACCATCGGCTGCTCGGGCATGACCCATTCGGCGGCCATGGCGGCGGAGATACTCCCCGGCAAGACCATTCTGGAAGCGCTCAACACAGACCTGGTGTGCGACGCGATAAACACCGCCATGAGGGAGCTCTTCCTTCAGATAGCTTACGGACGCACCCAGTCGGCGTTTTCCGAGGACGGCCTGGTTATAGGCGCCGGCATGGAGGATTTGGGCAAGGGAGCCCGCTCGATGGTGGGCACAATGTACGGGACAAGAGCCAAGGGAGTCAGGTATCTGGAGATGACCGAAGGCTACTGCACCCGCATGGCTCTGGACAAGGACGACCAGGTGATAGGGTACGAATTTGTCTCGCTGGGGAAGATGACCGACCTTATAAAGAAGGGCATGGAACCCAACGAAGCCTACGCCAAGTCGATGGGCACCTACGGCAGATTTGCGCCGGAGGACGGGGCGGTCAAATATATAGACCCCCGCAAAGAATAAGGAGGGACAAAGGATATGGCACAGTTTGAAGGATACGAGAGACGTGAGGCCAAGATCCTCGGCGTCCTGAAGGAATACGGCATATCGTCCATTGACGAGTGCAGGGACATAACTCTGGCGGCGGGCATCGACTGCGACAAGATAGTGCGCGGCACCCAGCCCATATGCTTTGAGAACGCGGTGTGGGCGTACACCGTAGGCAGCGCGATAGCGCTGAAGAGCGGCTGCAAAAAGGCGGCGGACGCGGCTGCGGCCATCGGCATAGGCCTTCAGGCATTCTGCATCCCCGGTTCCGTGGCGGAAAACCGCAAGGTAGGTCTCGGCCACGGAAATCTGGGCAAGATGCTTCTCTCCGAGGAGACGGAATGCTTCTGCTTCCTGGCGGGCCACGAGTCTTTCGCGGCGGCGGAAGGAGCGATAAAGATCGCGCTCAACGCAAACAAGGTCCGCGTCAAGCCCCTCAGGGTAATACTCAACGGGCTCGGCAAGGACGCGGCGTTCATCATTTCCAGAATAAACGGCTTTACCTATGTGAAGACCGAATTTGACCCCTATACCGAGACCGTGAAGGTAGTGTCGGAGACTCCGTACTCAGACGGTCCCCGCGCGGCGGTAAAGTGCTACGGAGCGGACAACGTTCCGGAGGGCGTAGCGATAATGAAGCTTGAGAAGGTGGGCGTTTCCATCACCGGCAACTCCACCAATCCCACCAGGTTCCAGCACCCGGTGGCGGGCACCTACAAGAAATGGTGCGTGGAAAACGGAGTCAAGTATTTCTCGGTGGCTTCCGGCGGCGGAACGGGACGCACGCTCCATCCGGACAACATGGCTGCGGGTCCGTCCTCATACGGCATGACGGACACCATGGGACGTATGCATTCCGACGCGCAGTTTGCGGGTTCGTCGTCAGTTCCCGCACACGTGGAAATGATGGGCCTGATAGGCGCGGGCAACAACCCCATGGTGGGCATGACCGTGGCCTGCGCGGTCGCGGTCGAGGAATCCTTCAAAAAGTAAGTATACGCCCCCTTTTGAAAATCCGTAAACGGTGTAAGGCACCGGACGCGCCGACGTGCATTGACACGGCGGCGCGTTCTCTTTAACGGGGGAACGCCTGTTTTAACGCTGTTTTGCGGGAAGGTCAACTTTTCGCACGGAAGGTTGACATAAAAAGCCGTTTAGTATATAATCGAGTGACAGTTTGGATTTCTATACACGGTAAACACCCGTGCCGAAAGGAATGTTGACAAATGGCGAATACCCCCGAACCCCCCAAGGATATACGGGAACTCCGCGGAACGGATTCCCGCAGAAAAAAGAAAAACAGCAAGGCCGCAAAGAAACCCGTTTCCAACAGCGATTACAAGTCGGACAAGCAGATCCAGCGAGAGGAAGCCCGCCGCAGGGCGGAGAAGCTGTCCGCCGTCAGAAAGGTCGTGATCGCGTGCGTGGCGGCGGCGCTTGCGATAGCCCTGGTGATCACCGGAGCGATAGCGGTATACAACGCGGTGCTTGACAGCGGCATGCTCATGCGCTCGAGAAACGCGATGGAGACCGAGAATTTCAAGGTCACCAACGCCATGATGAGCTATTATATTTTCGACGAATACCACGATTACGTGGAAAAAGTGGGAGAGGAGAACCTGGCGTCCTACGGCCTGGACCCGGACAAATCCCTCAAGAAGCAGCAGTACAATAAGAGCGGGAGCGACACATGGTTTGATTACTTCCTCAGCATAGTAATGGACGAAACGGAGAATATGCTCATTCTTCTGGAAGGAGCGTCCAAGGACGGCGTAACCCTTACGGAGGAGGAACTTTCCGCGGTCAAGACAGACGCTGCGGCTCTTGACCCCGCCGATTACGGGCGCGGCGTGCGTTCCGAGGATATTGAGAAGGCCATGGAATACACCGCGATTGCGGACAAATACGCACAGTGGCTTGAGGACTCGGTGACCGTGAGCGACGAGGAGATCGACGCGTACATAAGCGAGCACGAGGACGATTTCCTTGAGTGCAGCTACCGCTACTATGTAGTGAAATACGACCTTGACGACGATGACGACGATACTTCCTCTGAGGAGACGTCCTCCGAGAACACGTCTTCCGGAGACGAGGACGAAGACGAAAAAGTCGGGCGCGACAGATACGAGGCCAAAGCGCTGGCCAAAGAGCTGTCCGAATGTACCACCGAGGAAGAATTCCTTGCAAAGGTTGAGGAGCTTTTCGGCGCAGACCTGACGGAGGACGAGCTTGAGCAGCTTTTGGGCGGGACCCTTAAAACCGGCCTGAAAGCGGACGGCACGGAGCTGGGCGACTGGGCCTTTGACGAAGATACCGCCGTGGGAGACACCAAGACCATAGAGAGCGAGACAAACGGCACCTTCACCGTGTATATGCTCGCTTCGGAACCGGCCGTGAACGAGAACAGGGTGGCCGAGATCAGACGCATACTCCTGACGGAGGATTCGGAGGATTACGACGATCCCAAGACCCAGGCCGAGACCGTCTATAAGGAATGGCAGGACGGGGATGCCACGGCCGAATCCTTCTCCGAGCTTGCGGACAGGTACTCTGAGGACACCGACGCCAAGGGCGGATATTACGAGGCTGTTTACTACGGATCCTTTGACGAAAACATAAACGACTGGATATATGATCCCGCCAGAGTTAAGGGAGATACCGTGCTGCTTGAGGACGGGGACGGCTGGAACATTCTCTATTTCGAGAGTCTGGGAGAGCCCCAGTGCGATTACGAGGCGAGAAACGAGATATACACCGACAAGCTGGATGCGCTCTACGACGCGCTTGAGGACGGATGCACGGTGCTTTTCCACTATAATTACATGAACTCCATACCGGCGTAAGAGATTTTCCGCGGACTGTCCGCGCTGTCGAATACGGGTTAAGAGAGAGCGCCGAAGGGAAAGATCCCTTCGGCGTTTTTAACCGCACCGGAGGCGGGACATTTGAGCAAAAGACCGTCCCGACGCCGGAAGAGCGGGAGTTCGCCGGCGCGTCCGGCCCGGCGAACGGAAGCATTAAAAGCACGGGGGGTGAAAGGAAATGAAGCGTATATTCAGCATAGCCGCGTCGGCGCTGCTTGCGGCAGCCGTTTTTACGGCAGCGCAGTGCTTTGCCGAAGGATCGTACGCCGCTTCCGCGGCAGAGAGCGCGGATTTTGCGGAGACCTCCGACACGTCCGGAACAGAACAGTCCCCGCAGGACGGAACGTCGGGGGAGACGTCCGGAGATGAATCCGGAGACGAAGAGGAGGAAAGCGGAGAAACGTCACAGACCTCGTCAGTGACCCTGTTTTTCTCGGAAACGGAAAACACCTCGCACCAACGTGAGGGCATGCATCCGGTGATATGGGTATTTGTGGCGCTGGGAGCGGCATCGCTGGCGGCCATAGCGGCAGTCAATCTGACCGGAAGAGAGAAAAGGGAAAAATAGAATATAAAAAATTTTAATATGGCTTGCAAAAGAAGACCGCCGCTGTTATAATTACGGCAGAATGTAAACGCCGCACGGCAGTCCGCCGCACCACATACGGACGGGCCCCCGCGGCGGCGCGGCAGACCCCTTCTGAAAGCATCACAAAAGGAAAGGAACGGTAAGTATATGGACGAGACCAAGTACACGAAAAACGCTCCGAACTTTGCGGGCGTTGAGAGCAGTGTGGGCGGCTGGCGCTGGATAATCAAGGGCAAGCAGAGAGGTGCGTTCTCACTCAAGGACCAGGCCGAGATCAAGATCAAGCACCTTAAGACCAAGATATACAGCGACTTCACCCCCTGTGACAACTGGATGATCAGGCAGTTTTATTTCCGCGAGGAAGGAACCTTCGGAAGGAAGGAATTCATAGACGCGGATTACAAGCCCATAAAGATAGGCGAGCACTGGGGCGGCGAGGACGTTTCCGCCATGTGGAAGCAGACCATCACCATCGGCCCGGAGTATAAGGGCAAGAAGGTGGTTCTGCTGCTTTATATGGAGGGTGACTCCCTTGTGACCATAAACGGCAGACCCTATCAGGGCCTTGACCCCTTCCGCAACATCGTTTACCTTACGGACTGCGCGCAGGGCAACGAGGTCTACGATATCGAGGTGGAGTCCTACTACATGTGGCACTCCAACGAGAGCATCCAGAAGACCCTCATGAGCTCTCACCTTGCCGTGGTGGACGACGAGATGAACGACATCTACTACGACTATTACTGCGCGTTCAACGGCCTTTTCATGCCGGATATCACACCGGACCTTGAGGCGTACCTCACAAAGAAGGTCACGGAAGCCGTCATGTGCATAGACCCCTACGCCAAGGATATGGACGAGTTCAGGGAAAAGGCCAGAAAGGGCGCCCAGATCATACGCGACGACATCTTTAACTGCAAGAAATTCCGCGTACCCGGCAAACTGCATCTTATCGGACACAGCCACCTTGACCTGGTGTTCCTGTGGCCCTACAGGGAATTCGTGCGCAAGAGCGGCCGCACCCATTCGGCCATGCTGAGGCTGATGGACCACTATCCGGAGTTCAAGTTCTCCCAGAGCAACGCCGCCATGTACGCGGAGATGAAGGAGCACTATCCCGAGATATACGAGGAAGTGAAGGAGCGCATCAAGGAAGGCCGCTGGGAGCCCGTGGGCGTGTTCTGGGTAGAGCCGGAATGCAACATGATCTCGGGCGAATCCTTTGCCCGTCAGGCGCTCCAGGGCGCGCGCTTCTACGAGAAGGAATTCGGCAAGAGCACCAACGTGTGCTGGCTGCCCGACGTGTTCGGCAACAGCTACGGCATGCCTCAGATACTCAAGAAATCCGGCGTGGATTATTTTGTCACCCATAAGATGAGCATCTGGAACGACACCAACCCCTGGAAGGAAAATGAGTTCTGGTGGGAAGGGCCCGACGGCTCCAGGGTATTCGCCTGCGTGCCGCCCACCCACTTTATCGGCACCATGGAGGCGGACCACCTTGCCCAGAACTGGCAGAAGTTCTCCGGCAAGCAGGGCTCCTGCGAATCCATCTTCTGCTACGGCTGGGGAGACGGCGGCGGCGGATGCGATACCGACATGTGCGAGTTTGTCAAGAGATACAAGCATTTTCCGGGCCTTCCCGACGCGGAGCCGGCGTTTGCCTCGGAGGCTCTCGAGAGCATCGCGAGCAAGGCGGGCGACAAGGCAATCGTATGGAAAGACGAGCTCTATCTTGAAGCGCACCGCGGAGTCATGACCACCAAGGGCGAGCTGAAGAACGCCAACCGCCGCGAGGAGTACCTCCTGCGCGAGTGCGAGATATACGGCGTTATAGCCAGGACCATGGGCTACGACTATCCTCAGGAGGAGCTGGAAAAGACCTGGAAGACCCTGCTCACCACCCAGTTCCACGATTCTCTGCCCGGCTCACACATCAACGAGGTCTACCACACCCTCATGCGCCAGCATAAGGAGATAACCGAGACCGCGTCAAAAATCAAGGCGGACGCACTTGCGGTGATTGCCAAGCACATCAAGGCGGATGCGAGCAAGGGCGAGCCTATCGCCGTGTTCAACTCCCTGCCCTATACCACCTCCTCCATCGCCTTTGTTGAGACCGACAAGGACGTAACGGTGGCGGACGAAGCCGGCAATGAGGCGCCCGTGCAGAAGATAGTGCGCGTGGACGGGACCACCGCCAACGCGTTCTACGCCAAGGACGTTCCCGCTGTTGGATACAAGGTATTTTACATCAAGCCCGCGGCAAAGAAGGCTGAGAGCAGCATGAAGGTCTCCGCCACCTGCATGGAGAACGATTTCTTCAAGGTAGAGTTTGACGGCAAGGGCGAGATAACATCCATATTTGACAAGAAGAACAACCGTGAGACCATAGCCGAGGGCGGCAGGGGCAACGTGTTCAAGCTCTACGAGGATATGCCCGGCAAGTACGAGGCGTGGGACATCACCAAGTTCTATTACGACAGGGAGATCCCCCTTGCGGACGGCAGCATAGAGGTCCTTGAGAACGGGCCCGTGGCGGCCAGCGTCATGCTGACCAAGCCCTGCTACAACAGCGAGATCAAGCAGAGGATAACCATTTACAAGGACATCCCCCGCATAGATTTCGAGACCAGGGTTGACTGGAGAGAGTACAAGAAGCTCCTCAAAGTCGGCTTTGACGTGGACATCATGGCGAAGAAATTCACCAGAGACATAGCCTTCGGCGCCATTGAGAGCCCCAACTACCGCTACACCCCCGCCGACAGAGCGAAGTTTGAGGTTTCCGCCCACACCTGGACGGATCTGTCCGACCCGGATTACGGCGTGTCCCTCCTCAACGACTGCAAGTACGGCCATGAGGTCACCCGCAATCAGATGCGCATCTCCCTCCTGAAGTCCTCCACGTATCCCGATCCCGAGGCCGACAGGGGCATAAACAAGTTCACCTATTCCTATTATCCCCATACCGGCACATGGGCCACGGCGGAGACCGTACAGAGGGCGCTGGAATTCAACGTTCCCTTCACCGTGCTGCCTGTTGAGGGCAAGGGCGAATGCGGAGACAGATCCTTCGCGTCGGTCAGCGTGAACAACGTGACCCTTGAAGCCATGAAGCGGGCCGAGGACGATGGCAGCGTGATCCTGCACTACTGCGAGCGCTGCGGCAAGAGCGCGGACGTCACCGCGGTCATCCCCGTGGACGCGAAGAAGGTATACACCTGCAACCTGCTCGAGAAGACGGAGGAAGAGCTTCCCATAACGGGCAACACCATTTCCTTCAGCGTCAATCCCTACGAGCTCAAGTGCTTCAAGGTGGAGTACTGATAC
>CASDVX010000073.1 GCA_949284545.1 uncultured Eubacteriales bacterium | reverse complement strand
GTTTTCCCACCTGTGGCTGCTGTGGGTTTTTTCCGAAAACGTGGACAAAGAGTTCACTCCCACGGTAAGACCGCCCCGCCTCGGAGGAAACGAGCGCCGGGGCGTCTTTGCAACCCGCGCACCCTTCAGGCCCAACCACATAGGCATGTCCTGCGTAAGGCTTGAATCCGTGGATTACGACAGTCCTGACGGACCCGTCCTCAAAGTTTCCGGCGCCGATATGCTGGACGGAACTCCGATTATAGACATTAAGCCCTACGTTTCAATGGACTGTATTCCGGACGCGTCCTGCGGCTTTTCCGATGCGGCCTTAGGATACAGGCTGAAGGTTTCGTTTCCCGACGAATCCGTTCTTTCCCCGGTTCCCCTCGAAAAGCGGCAGGCTCTGTCGGATATCCTGACCCTCGATCCAAGGCCTTCATATCACGACGACCCGGAGCGGGTCTACGGCTTTCTGTTCGCAGGCTTTGAGGTAAAGTTTACGGTTTCCGGCGGCGTACTGACCGTGGTCAGCTGCGAGAAGGCCTGATTTTATGAAGCCTCGCCAAACACTGTCATAAAGTGAGATAGTCTGCCGGACTATTTGCCTTCACCGGCTGACGGCAGCAACGAATCTGTAACAAATCTGCTCCTTGCGTTTTTTCTTGACTGAAACGTATCCTCGTGATAGAATAAATCAGTCAGGAAAATTTGGGGATATAGCTCAGCTGGGAGAGCGCTTGAATGGCATTCAAGAGGTCATGGGTTCGAGCCCCACTATCTCCACCATGATTTAACCCCGCAGAATATGCGGGGTTTTTTCGTGCATGAAATGACAGAGCGACAGTTTCGACGTATTTTTGCAGGTGTTATGCTTTCTATATAGTTTTGTCAGATATAACTGATGAAATTGGAATATTTAAGTTGAATTTCAGTTATAACTGATATATACTTAATTTAATAGCGAAAGGGAGGTCGTATCTTTATGATTAAGCGTGAACTCTATATGAACCGCATTCGTCCATTCATCGGGGGAGAGCTGATCAAAATCATGACCGGCATTCGCCGCTGCGGTAAATCGGTGATGCTGGAGCTTATCAAAGGTGAACTTACTGAATCCGGCGTTTCCCCATCCAACATGATTGCAATCAATTTTGAAGATATGCGTTACTCTCATCTGCAGACCGCAACGGCACTTCATGATGAAATTATGAACCTTGCCGAAAATATTGACGGAAAAGTATATCTGTTCTTCGACGAAATCCAGGAGGTAGATGGCTGGGAAAAGTGTGTAAATTCTCTGCGGGTAGCTCTGGATTGCGATATATATATTACGGGTTCAAACGCAAAACTTCTGTCCGGTGAACTGGCCACTTATCTTGGCGGCAGGTATGTGGAATTTGTAATCTATCCGTTCTCCTTCACTGAATTTCTGGAACTGTATCAGACAATATCGCCGGGTGAGTCAGTGCAGCAATGTTTCCAAAAATACCTGGTTGCCGGCGGAATGCCATATTTGGCTAATCTTCGCTACGAAGAAGCCCCCTCACGGCAATATCTCACAGATCTGTTTAACTCTGTACAACTCAAGGATATTGTAAAGCGAAACAAGATTCGCGATGTTGATCTTCTAGAGCGTATCATCACATATATGACCGCTAACGTGGGCACCGTTTTCTCCGCATCCTCCCTGGTCAGATTTTTCAAAAGCGAACATCGGACTGTTGCAGTAGAAACGATCCTTAATTATATACGTTACTGTTGTGACGCATATCTATTTTACCAGGTTAAACGTCAGGATTTGCATGGTAAGCAGATACTAGCCTCCAACGAAAAATACTATATCGCGGACCATGGTATCCGAGAAGCCGTATTCGGCGGAAATATGATGGATATCAACCTGATTCTTGAAAACATCGTCTACATGGAGCTTCTGAGGCGCGGATATTTTGTCACGATTGGCAGAACAGGGGAAAAAGAGATTGATTTCGTGTGCGAAAACAGAGGTGAAAAGCTTTACGTACAGGTTACGTATCTGCTTGCCTCTGAAGATACAATAAAAAGAGAATTCGGTGCTTACGACGCTATTTCGGATAACTTCCCAAAATACGTCGTTTCCCTTGATGAATTGGATATGAGTAGAAACGGAATCAAGCACAGGAACATCCGAGACTTCCTTTTGGCGGAAACATGGAATTAACAGTAAGGTCAGATATTGCAAGAGGCAGGATGACATGAAAAAAAGCAACTGGGGAAGAATTCTTCTCATTTTATCAACTATGATATGGGGCTGCGGCCTCGTCGCGCAGAAAAGCGGCATGGACTACCTGGGGCCGTTTTGGTTCACATCCATAAGGTGTACCCTGGGCGGATTGTCTCTGCTTCCGCTGGTGTATTTTGCGGGTAAACGAAGGCTTCCAGATGAAAAAGAAAGGTCAGACAGGAAAACAACCGTAAAGGCATCCCTCATATGCGGTCTCGCCCTGTCCGCCCTGATCTTCTTTCAGCAGGTGGGAATTTCCTACACGTCGGTGGGAAAAGCCGGATTTATAACCGCTCTATACATCATCATCACGCCTCTCCTTGAGAGACTGCTGGGAAAACGCATATCGAAATACATTTGGATCAGCGTCGTTATCGCTCTTGCGGGACTTTCCATGCTGACGCTGAGCGGCGGAATAGAAAAGCTGACAATCGGCGATTTTCTAATGCTCTGCGGCGCTTTTGCCAACTCCGTTCAGATTCTCGCCATCGATAAATGGGTTCAAAAAGTGGATTCGGTGAAGCTGTCCTGCTATCAGTTTCTGGT
>CASDVX010000072.1 GCA_949284545.1 uncultured Eubacteriales bacterium | reverse complement strand
CTCGTTATATTTCCCCAGGTCGGACACGGACTCGTCATAGTCCAGGACCATCTGCGCCTTCAGCTCGTTTTCAAGCGCGATCGTGTCAAAATGCTTGAGTATGAGCTCCTTCTGTTCTCCCGTCGCATCCCCTGCAAAAACCGTGGAGCCTATGGAGGCCCCCACGGTGATCCCCGTGCCCTCAAAGGCGTCCTTAAGGGACATTATGTCGGTCTCTACCGATGTGTCCGCGCGGTAGCCCCCCGTCTGGACTATGGATATATCGTCCACCCAGAAGGGGTCCGTGGAATCTATAACTTCTATGTAGGGCCTCAGAACCGTTTCATCTTCTCCCACCGTGTATTTCCCGAGAACGTATGTCCATTCTCCCGGTTCCACGTGCTGCTGGCGGCAGTAGGTGTAGTTCGCCCCGTCGTTTACGTTGAAGGAAAGCTGCACGGTGACCGCTTCGTCGCCCTCGTGATATATCCAGGCGCTCATGCGGTACGTGTTCCCCGGCTTCATCTTGCTGCCCATGTCAAATTCCGCTGCGTTCCACGTCTCGGTCCTTCCGTATATCTGGAGGCTGTACCCCGCAGAATGATACTTCTGGCTGTCAAGTCTTGACAAAGAGGCTCCCGTGGAATAGACCGCCTGGTTGCTGCCGTCGTCGAAATTTGCGGACATGACCGGATAGCTCTGCGTCTCCCCCCACGACGGGACTGCCGCCGCGGTGAACACGAGCGCCGCAGCAGCAAAAGCCGCGACTATTCTTTTTACCATTTCTTCTCAGCCCTTTCATCTTGATTTCAGTTTGCAAAATTGTTATATTGCTATGATATTTTAGCAATTCAGCATTAATATGTCAACATTAATTCCTGTCCCGTCAAAAAAGTTTGTTCGGTCAGGCGCGCCGGGTACACCTTCTTATCCACGGGAGGCGGATCCGAAAGCAGCGACTGCAGGGTCGGCACACGGCATGAGGGAAGTACGTCAGTCGCAATAAAGTTGCGGGCGGTGATGCGAGCCGCGGGTAATGCGGGAACCCGTGCACCATTGCCGCGGAAAAACCGCATAACCTCCCCCTTTTACAAAGGGATCGGCCCTGTCCTGCCGCGCGGATGCGAAAAGCGCGTCCGCTCTTTTCCCGGACTTTCTTGCGGCGGCTGAGTTTGCCGTACTCAGAAGCCGCAGGCGTGGCGAACGCAGTGTGGCGGGCGTGGGAAAATTCGCGGTACGGGGACAGTGAAGACGGCGGGGGCGGTGCGTGGGGATTCGTGAGCCGGTGCCGCCGCGGGCGGGGATTGAAAAACAATAGGCAGCGGAGTTCGGCGACCCCGTCCGCGCGGTGCACAGGCGGGGCCCCACAGCGGGACGGAACGGCGGAGCGCGGGAACCCCGTTCATGCGACGCAGGCGGGGCCCCACAGCGGGACGGAACGGCGGAGCGCGGGAACCCGTTCGTGCGACGCAGGCGGGGACGGCGCAAACGGCGTGAGCCGCTCAGGCGGGGCCCCACAGCGGGACGGGACGGCGGAGCGCGGGAACCCCGTTCGTGCGACGCAGGCGGGGACGGCGCAAACGGCGTGAGCCGCTCAGGCGGGGCCCCACAGCGGGACGGAACGGCGTACGGAAAAGCAACGGGCGGCACAGCAGGCGGGCATGAACCGCCCGCGACCGGTGGGATTTCCGCGCAGAACGGGCCGAAACAGCGCGCGGGCTGAAAATTTCCCGTGGGTTTTCGGGCGGGCGGCGGCGTAATTACCCAAAAGAGTTAAAACCGTTTCTAACTGCGGACGTTATAAAGCCTCTGCCGATGATGCGGGCGCAAAGGCAAAAGGGCCCTTTCCGTTCGTGTTCGGAAAGGGTCCTTTTTCGCACTTTCTGTGACGTATTTTGTCCCGGGAAATCCCCGGTTCCGGGCCATATTCCCTGTTTCACGCGGGGAGTACACGTTTGGTAAACGCATAAAAGGCCGTGCGGCTCCCGCTCACGCACGTGTCGGAAGCCCCGCGCCGCGGACGAAAGCATATCCGCTCCCATACCCGGTGGGCAAGCCCCGTTGGCGTGCCCCGCGGGGGGGGGATCCGTACCCGTCCGGCGGGTGTGCTCCCTCCCGATAAATCGGGCCGGTACCTGCAGCGGTGATACCGTCCCACGGCGGGCGCGCCCCTGCCTGAGGAAATTCGCGGGAACAGTCCTCAGGCCGCCGGGGAAACGGTTCCGCCGGAGGAACAACGGAAAGGAAATTCCCGCGGGCCCTCCGGCCGCTCGGGCGGCAGCTCCGCAGAAAAAAAACGAGAAAGGGACTCTCCGCGGGCCTTCCGGGCACCGCGGCAACTCCGCGGGATAAAAAAGCAAAGAAACAAAAAGGATTTTCGCCTGCGTTCCGGCCCCTCCGAGGCCGCCTTTTTCGGTCCTCAGCGCGAAGCTGCTTCCGGCCGGCCCTTGCGGATCCCGTGTCTCCCGGATAACAAAAGCACAACCGTCCTTAACTCAGCCCTTCAGAAAATCCTCCCGGTACTTGACGCCGAAAAACTTCGCAAGCCGGCGCAGCTCGTCGTCCCGTATGGTATTGACCCTGGGAAGGTGCGCCGTGAGCATATATATCTGGGCGGCCTTTTCCACCGTCTCTATCAGGCCG